>NZ_JBHFNQ010000269.1:0-2567 GCF_041929345.1 Floridaenema aerugineum BLCC-F46 | reverse complement strand
ATCAAAAAAGGCTAAGGGCTGAATTGTTCTGCTTGTCAAGATTTGTTTTGAATTGTACTCCCCGTTTTGTGGGTCACGAAAGACCACTAATTGTAATTCGTTTAAGTTAACGACCCCGTATTCAGGAATGTTAACTTCGGCGTAGATTTTAAGTAGGTGCAAATAAATAAAGTGAAAATAGTTATCTATCAATGGGGCGGGGGACAAAAACACCCCCCCCAAAAATAAAAAAAAATTTTGGGGGGGGGGAATTTTCCCCGCCTTTATTTTACTTTATTTGGTTTATTTACCTTTGCTCAAAAAAGCTGCTGGCGAAACATGGAAAAATTCAGCTAGTTGCTCAATATTACTTACAGTTAATTCCTGCTTACCGCTTAAAATTTCGGAAACGTTTGATTCGGTTTGGAAAATAGGAACTAAGTCTTTTTCTTGGAGATTCAAATCTTCCATGAGAGCTTTTAGTAAAGCTACACCAAAAATATCGTCGATCGGATAATGAATTTCTTCGTATTCGGAAACTAATAAACCTAAAAGGTGTAGATAGTCACGTTCATCATCTGTTAGTGTGCCGCGATCGATCAGTGAATCAATTACTTTTTGGGTAGCGTCTAATTCGTCTTCCGAAGTGATGGGACGAGGTGGAAAAGCAGCGATCAGAGAGAGGAATTCACTGGGATTAGGTGTACCAGGGATTGTTTTTCCAGTTGTCTGTGTCATATTCTGCATGAGTAAGGACGTGGCGAATGTAAATTTCTTTGTATTGGTAATCTACAAGAACAATCATTTTTTTGCTGATAACGTGCATGAAAACCTTATCAAAGATACAGGACTAAAGTCCTTACAACGAACGGGGATAAAAAAAGGCTCCTGCCTCAAGGCAGGAGCTTTGAACTGTTTAGGAGAGAGAAATTTAAACTTATCTAACTCCTTAGTCGATATCGCCCATGAATAATACTGGCTCGGTTTCGCGATCGATACCTTTTTCAAAGCCAGCAGCCGCAGCACGAGCCCGTCCTGCGTGCCACAAGTGACCAACTAAGAAGAAGAAAGCCAATACGAAGTGAGAAGTCGCCAGCCAAGCGCGTGGGTTTACGTAGTTGAAGCCGTTGATTTCAGTGATCAGACCACCTACAGAGTTCAAAGAACCGTTAGGAGCGTGAGTCATGTATTCAGCAGCACGACGTACTTGCCAAGGCTGAACGTCATTCTTGATCTTGTCTAAGTCAAGACCGTTGGGGCCGCGTAAAGGTTCCAACCAAGGGCCACGGAAATCCCAGAAGCGCATGGTTTCACCACCAAAGATGATTTCACCTGTAGGAGAGCGCATCAGGTATTTACCAAGACCAGTTGGGCCTTGTGCAGAACCGACGTTAGCACCTAAGCGTTGGTCACGAACTAAGAAGGTGAACGCTTGAGCTTGAGAAGATTCAGCGTTAGTTGGGCCGAAGAATTCGCTGGGATAAACTGTGTTGTTAAACCAAACGAAGCAAGCTGCCACAAAGCCCATCAAGGACAATGCGCCCAAGCTGTAGGAGAGATAAGCTTCTCCAGACCAGATGAAAGCGCGACGTGCCCAACCGAAAGGCTTGGTGAGAACGTGCCAAATACCACCAGCGATACAGATCAAACCGATCCAGATGTGACCGCCAACAACGTCTTCCAAGTTATCAACGCTGACAATCCAGCCATCGCCACCGAAAGGAGATTTGGTTAAGTAACCAAAGATGACAGCAGGGTTAAGTGTAGGGTTAGTAATTACCCGCACATCACCACCACCAGGAGCCCAGGTGTCATACAAACCACCGAAGGCTACTGCCTTAGCCACCAACAGCAGGGCACCACAGCCGAGCACAATTAAGTGGAAACCAAGGATGGTGGTCATCTTGTTTTTATCTTTCCAGTCATACCCGAAGAAAGAAGAGTATTCTTCGAGGGTGTCTGGCCCACGAACGGCGTGATAGATACCGCCCAGACCTAAAACAGCAGAGGAAATTAGGTGCAGAACACCAACTACGAAGTAGGGGTAAGTATCGATAACTTCACCACCTGCGCCCACACCCCAGCCTTGAGTAGCTAGGTGAGGCAGCAGGATCAAGCCTTGTTCGTACATCGGCTTTTCTGGGTTAAAGTGAGCGACTTCAAACAGACACATCGCTCCAGCCCAGAAGACAATCAGACCAGCGTGGGCAACGTGAGCGCCCAGCAGTTTACCGGAGAGGTTGATTAAACGGGCGTTACCAGCCCACCAGGCAAAACCTGACGATTCTTGGTCACGATTGCCCGCAACCATTGCACTGTTAAAAGATGATTCCACGGGGCAGTACCTAAATTAAAAGGTTTTAAGGATTTTAGGATTTAAGGGTGAAATTTAAGGATGAAGGAAAAATATGCGATTAATTTTCCATTCATCCCTGCTTAGCTCATTATTACAGAGCATTACCACGAGGCAGAACTTCTTCAGGGAAGACAAAGCGCTCATGGGGTTGGTCAGCTGGAGCCATCCAAGCCCGCAGACCTTCGTTCAAGAGAATGTTCTTGGTGTAGAAGGTTTCAAACTCTGGGTCTTC
>NZ_JBHFNQ010000268.1:0-16297 GCF_041929345.1 Floridaenema aerugineum BLCC-F46 | reverse complement strand
TGTGAATGGAAGTTATAACATCATGAGAAAAGCAGTCCCAAATGTCTTTGACGATGGGATAGAGGGCATTGTAGTTTGCCCAGTGAGGATCACACCTACAAAATAAGACCTAAGATATTTGTCTATGGTTTTATGAACTATTTGCCGCATCACTTCCAGTACCCTGAGTAATTGAGAGATTAGCAAAACTTAAACCAGCACTTAATCCTAGAAAATCAACCCCAGCGGTGAAATCTACAATTACATCCCACCCTTTATCTGATTGCAACACGAAAGTATCGCTACCATCGCCACCAGTTAGGGTATCAAAACCAAAATCACCGGAAAGAATATCCTTGTCTAAATCACCAAAGAGACGATCGTTATCTTGACCACCATAAAGAGTATCAGCTTCTTGACCGCCGTAGAGAGTATCTTGACCGAAATTGCCGTAGAGAACATCATTTCCTAAATTGCCATACAAGACATCGTTATCTTTGCCACCCAAGAGAATATCGCTGCCCTTACCACCGTAAATACTATCATTGCCTACATTGCCGTTGATAATATCATTGCCTAGATTGCCATTGAGAAAGTCGTTACCCCCATTGCCATACATCATGTCATTCCCGGCAGCACCCAGAATGGTATCAGCACCTTCAGTTCCCATGAGAGTATCATTGCCTTCAGTGCCTAAAATTTGATTGCCAGTGGTAATGAGCTCAGGAGTTCCTGTAGGATCTGGTTGTTCGCCAAACCAGATAACTGCGTATCCTTTGTAAATACCAACACCCAAGGCATTCCATTGCAGATTTTGCCATATTCCTTGGTTGAGGATAGCTGCATTATGTGCGGGGCTGTTTTTCCAAGCTTGTAGCGCATCCGTCGCCGTCGCTACATAATTGCCTGTACCGCCAAAAGCGTTTTCGTAACCATAACCAGAGTACCCTGTGTTAAACCTTTGGGGCGCTGTCCACATAGCGGGATAAGTGCTAGGGTTGTTGGGGTCGTAAGGAGCATCACTCCAAGAGTGAGTTAAAGTACCAATATTTTCTGCTAAATCTTGGACGTGGCGGTTAGCAACAGTACTCAGCGCTTTGGATGCTGCTATTGGTGCTAGTCCATTTTGGGCGCGATATTCGTTGATTAAATTGTAAAGCTTGGTTTCTTCCGATTCAAAGCCGTCTCCGGGAAGGTTCGAGTAAATATTGACTGTCATGGTAATTTTTCCTTAAGTATCAAAAAGTAAATGTACGCAAACAGGAATAACAATTGATACCAGTTTGGTTGTGATTATGTTCGCCGCAATAATTTCATTGATTGCTAAAATGCTTAATCCTGGTTGAATTTATAATTCCCACAAAAGATCAAAATATCAGTATCGAAGCTAAAATTTTTTTGTTTTTTTACAAAAGTGTTACCTATTCTGTTAGCGGCAAAGAGCAGGGGAACTGAAACTAAATCAGGAAAATTAGGCAGAATTTTTTTTTACAAGGAAGATTGGCTTTCCGAAAGGTAACTATGCTAACCTGTTTAGAATCGCTACACTGGCTGATACAGTTGTATTTTCATCTTGGTTCGCCCAGCGCCAAATGGTTCATATCAAGCGCATGGAATTATCCCACTTCAAGTCCTTCGGCGGCACTTCCCAAGTCCCTCTGCTGCCGGGGTTTACGGTTATTTCTGGGCCAAATGGTTCGGGAAAATCGAATATTTTGGATGCGCTACTGTTTTGTTTAGGTCTTGCTAGTTCTAAGGGGATGCGTGCGGAACGCTTACCTGATTTGATTAACCACAATCACCAAACTAATCGCGGAACTGCTGAAGCTAGCGTTACCGTGACTTTTGATTTGTCCGATGAACCTGGGTTTTTTGCTTCTGAGGAGCAGGGGAGCAGTGGGGTAGGGGCGCACCCGCGTGTGCGCCCGGAGCAGGGGAGCGAGTCTGCTGCTGATACTGCTGAATTAAATGGAGATGGAGAAAATTCCCAATCCCCAGTCGTAGGGGCGATTCATGAATCGCCAACACCCCAGTCCCCAAAAGAATGGAGTGTGACGCGGAAGTTGCGGGTGACGAAGCAGGGGAGTTATACCTCGACTTACTTTATTAATGGGGAGTCTTGTACGCTGACGGAGTTGCACGAGCAGTTGAACCGTTTGCGGGTTTACCCGGAAGGTTACAATGTGGTGTTGCAGGGGGATGTGACTAGCATTATTTCGATGAATGCTAAGGAACGTCGGGAAATTATTGATGAGTTGGCGGGTGTTGCTGCTTTTGATCGGAAGATTTCTCAGGCGAAGGAGACTTTAGAATCGGTTAAGGAAAGGGAAGATAGTTGTCGGATTGTGGAAAGGGAGTTGATTTCGCAGCGCGATCGCCTTTCCCAAGATAGAATTAAGGCGGAAAAGTATCAGAAACTCCGCGCCGAATTACAGGATAAGGAAAAGTGGGAGGTTGTCTTAGTTTGGCAAACTCTCCGAAATCAAGAATTTCAGTTACGGGAGCAAATTGCATTAGGCGATCGCAATTCTACCCAATTAACTGAACAACTGGAAACTCTCAATCAACAAATTCGGGAAGTTAGCGCTGAGTTAGAAGTATTGAATGCCAAAGTTAAAGCTCTTGGCGAAGAAGAACTTTTATCATTACAAGCGGTTTTAGCAACTCAAGAAGCTGAGAAACGTCAGTTACAATTACGTCAAACGGAATTAACTACGAGTTTTAATGAAACGGAAAAGCGGTTAAGGGAAACTCGGCAAGAGATTGAGCAACATCAACAAAATTTGGCGCGAATTTCTGAAGAACAGGAACTTGTTAGAAATGAATTGATTGGATTGGTGGCGCTGCGAGATGCGGCACAGTTAGCGGTTAATCAGAGTCGGGAGAGTGCTAGTGCGATCGCATCTTCCTCAGAAGCTTGGGTTCAACAACAAACTTCCCTAAATCGTCAAGTTGAAAATCTCTTAGCAATCATCGACCCCCAACGTACAGAACAAGCGCAATTAAGGGAACGTTTTACTAATTTAGAAAGATTAGTTGAAGAACAAACCCAACTTTTAGAATCTTTAACACCGCAGTTAGAAAGTAAACAATCTCGTGAGGTTGATTTTGAAAATCAATTACAAGAATCTGGAGAGAAAGTACAGCAGTTAGCGGAAAGATTATCTTACTCTGAACAAGAGTTGAAATTGCAACAAGACACGCAAAAACGCCTGTCTCAAGAACAGCGAGAAAAGCAACGACAACTCGATAAATTAGAAGCGCAACAACAAGCGCAACAAGAAGCTCAAGGAACTTACGCGACTAAGTTAATTTTACAGTCGGGAATGCCGGGAATTTGTGGTTTAGTTGCTCAATTAGGTAGGGCTTTTCCCGAATATCAATTAGCTTTGGAAACTGCTGCTGGTGCGCGTTTAGGACATCTGGTGGTAGAAGATGATGGGATTGCGGCGGCGGGAATTGAATTATTAAAACAGAAAAAGGCGGGAAGAGTTACCTTCTTACCTTTGAACAAAATTCATGCACAAAAAGTTACGCCGATCGTGGCTTTAAGATATGCTAATGGATTCATTGATTATGCAATTAATCTGATAGAATGCGAACCGCGATATCGGGATATTTTTGGTTACGTTTTTGGGAGTACGATCGTATTTAAAACCCTGAGCGATGCGAGGCAATTTTTAGGTCAATACCGCATGGTGACTTTAGATGGGGAATTGTTAGAAGCTAGCGGGGCGATGACTGGTGGAAGTGTTAGTCATAATTCTGGGTTACACTTTGGGACAGGTCATTCTACTGAATCGGTAGAAGTAGTGAGTTTGAAGAATAGATTGCATGATATCGAGTTAGTTTTGGAGAGATGCGAACAGAGTATTGGGAAACTGAATCAAGATATAAAACAACTGACTCAGCAGTTAAGTGAAGCGAGACAAGAACGCCGGGAACAGGAGTTACATTTTGAACAGTTGAAGAGAGAAATTAATGGGTTGAACGAACAGCGATCGCAACTGAACTCCCAAATCGCCAAAAATACCTTAGAATTAGCTAGTGCCAAATCTCGCTTGCAAGTTCTAGAAACTGAATTACCCGCCAACGAAGCGAACTTAGCGCAATTAAGACAAAGTTTAGCTGAGTTGGAACAGTCGCAAATTCACAGCGAATGGCAACAAATGCAAGCGACGATCAAAGTTCAAGAAGCGGAACTAAATCAACGGGAACAAAATCTGCGAAATGCTGAACAAAGATTGAAAGATTTAGAGAATCAAAGTCAACTTTTAGAATCAAGAATTGGCGAATGTCAGCGACGGGTAGGAGAATATGAAACCCAAAGAAATCTGCAACAAGAACAGTTAACTACTGTGACTAATCAAGACTTGGAACTGAATGGTAAAATTGCCGAAACGCAAGCGGCGATGATTCAAGCAGAAGCGAAATTAGGAGAAGAGAAAAAGACAAGAGATGCAAGGGAAAATAAATTGCGTCAACTACAAAAATCGCAACAACAAACCGAATGGGAACTGCAAAAACTGCAAGAAACTCAAGCTGCACGTCGGGAAGAATTGACAAATGTTCAAACGCAAAGACAAGCTCAAGAAAGCGAATTACCCGAACCTTTGCCAACCGTACCAGAGAATACGAATTTAGAAGAATTGCAGAAAGAAATGCGGAGTTTGCAAAAGCGGTTGCAAGCGATGGAACCCGTGAATATGTTAGCGTTAGAAGAGTACGATCGCACCCAAGCGCGTTTAGATGAACTCACAGAAAAACTAACAACTTTAGAAGCAGAACGTACCGAACTGTTACTGCGAATTGAAAACTTTACAACCTTGAGATATCGAGCTTTTAAAGAAGCATTCGACGCAGTGAATGAGAACTTTCAGAAAATCTTTGCCGAACTTTCCGAAGGTGATGGTAGCTTAACATTAGATAACCCGGAAGATCCTTTTGCTGGGGGACTCAACTTAGTAGCACATCCTAAAGGAAAACCAGTGCAAAGACTAGCTTCCATGTCAGGAGGAGAAAAATCTTTAACCGCCTTGAGCTTTATTTTCGCCTTACAACGCTATCGCCCATCACCTTTCTACTCCTTTGATGAAGTAGATATGTTCTTAGATGGAGCAAACGTCGAACGATTAGCTAGAATGATTAGACAACAGGCCAATCAAGCACAGTTTATCGTGGTTAGTCATAAAGGCCCTATGATTAAAGCAGCCGAGAGAGTAATTGGAGTGACTCAAGCAAGGGGAGCATACACCCAAGTTTTGGGAATTAAGTTGCAAACTGCGACCAAACCTAACTAAACTTTCTTTCATTAAGATTGGTATTGTAAAAGGGTTTTTAACCAGGATTCGGGATAAGTTAATGACATCTGATCAGATCCGCCTTCGCTCAGAAATATTGGGTACACAGGTAATTACTCGCGACACGGGTAAACGCCTGGGTGTAGTAAGTCAACTTTGGGTAGATATCGATCGCCGAGAGATAGTGGCGCTCAGTTTACGAGATAATATACTTGGGATCGGCGGTATACCCAGAAATATGCTTTTAGAACGCATCCGTCAAATAGGTGACGTTATTTTGGTAGATGATGATAGCGTCTTAGAAGATGATGTAGATGTAGAAGCATATAGTAATCTAGTCAACTGTGAAGTAATTACAGAAACAGGCGAGCCTCTGGGCAGGGTAAGAGGTTTTAAGTTTGATATTGAAGACGGTAAACTGACTTCTTTAGTTATTGCTTCGGTAGGTTTACCACAAATTCCCGATCGGGTTGCGGGTTTTGAGACAATAAGTACTTATGAGTTACCCATTGAAGAAATTGTCAGCAGTGGCCCAAATCGGTTAATCGTATTTGAAGGTTCCGAAGAAAGACTGGTACAATTAACCGTAGGCGTAATGGAACGCCTGGGTATTGGTAGAGCACCTTGGGAACGGGAAGAAGACGAATTTGCGCCTCCTGTAGCTATTAAACCAGAAAATCAATTGCCTAAAGGAGAACCTTTGCGTGCAGCTAACCCCCAACCAGTTCGCATCAACAAACCTGTTGTAGAACAAGAATGGGATGATGATAACTGGGAAGCAGAGCGTCCGCAACCTTTACGCAAAATGGCGCAAGCACAACCAGTTTACGAGGAAGAGTTAGAAGAAGCAAATTGGAGCGAACCCCCGCAACGGACTTACGCGCAAAAAGCCTACCCGGAACCGGAAGCGCCACGTTTTGATAACCGGAAATATGAGGATGAGGAGGAAGACGTTTGGGCGGATGATGAAGCGCCTAAACCTTACAAAGCTCCCAAGATAAATATTCCTGAGAAGAAGAAAGCGCCGGAGTACGAAGAGGAAGAACGGTACTAAAATTTTGGGTTTTTGATAGTAAGCGGTGGCTTCTTTAGGGAGTCGCCGCTTCCGGTTTATTTGTAGGGTGTGTTAGCGCAGCGTAACGCACCATTATTTAGTTTTGGTGTGGTAATTTTAGGCTTTTTTTGAACGCAGATGAATGCAGATGAAAGCAGATGTTAATATAGCTTTATTGTTGCGTCTCACGTAATTTAGTAAGTTTTTTATCTAATCTCTCAAACGCAACTTCAAGAGGGAATTTTTCACCTCGTTCTAGATGTGCTTGTCCAATTTCTACTTTTTTGCGAGTTTCCTTTAACCACTGTTCGTAACTAATGCTTTGTTTTTCTAACAAACGTAGTGCTGCGGCGATCGCTTCTTCTGCATTAGCAAAAATTCCTCGTTCAATTTGCGATTGGATAAACTGTTCTTGTTCTGGCTTGAGAGTAATATTCATTGCTTCTTGCCCCTTATGTACTTAAAGTAATAGTAAAACTAAATAAGATTTTCCACAATTTGCGATCGATCTTCTCTTCCCTTCCTTCGCGTTCTTCGTGTCTAAGTGCTACGCACCGCTACGCGAACGTGGTTCAATAAAAAAAGCGATCGCATTTCTCCACAATAAAACCTCTCTCGCTATATGTCGTTAAATTTAGGATTATGTAACTAGAGTATTTAGTTAACCCTTAAATTTCGCACTTCCTCCAAGTTTAATCCTGTTGTTTGACTGATAGTTTGGTCGTCTAATCCTACATCAATTAATCGCTTGGCAATTTCTCGCCTGTTTTGATTAACCGCCTTTGTAATTGCATTGCGCTGATCGTAAATGTAAATTTCTCGCTTTTCTAAATCTTCCAACTCATCACGACTTAAGTTTGCTTGATTAGCAATTGCAAAAGCTTTTAGAATTTCGGGAATTTCCCCTATTTCCTCTGGTACAGTTTCTAAACTCCTAGCGGTTTTGAGGAAATAAATCCATTTATCGGTGAGGGTTTCTAACTGAGCCAATTCTTTGTTAAACTTGGGCAATTCTACAAACACTAACTCAATATCATAAATTGAATAATCAACCAAGTAATCTTGCTCTTTGAGGGCAAAGCGAGAAATTACTTTATCCCAATTGGAAAACATTTCAAAATCGGTAATTGTTAGAGCAATTACAGGATTTAAAAGGTTGTAATTTTCTCCAGCATCCAGTTGAATTGAATAAGCTTTGGCGGCGTTGTATAAAATGGGCTTTTCAAAACCTTCAACGTTCAATACTTGCATTTCAATAATTACAGTTTTGTCGCCTGTAATTTTGGCTTTGACATCTAAATAAGTATCTTTAACGCCTCTAATTTTCGGTGCTAGATAAGGGTTGAGTATTTCTAAATCTTCAATGGTGGGATTGCCGTTATAAAGTAAGGCGTTTAAAAAGCTGATTAAAATGTCTTTGCTTTGTTCAGAACCAAAGATTTTCTTAAAGGCAAAGTCGGTTTTAGGGTTGATGAATCTCATTGTTCATCCTCATAACGAAAAGCTTATTTTTTGCGACTAGGTGCGGATTTACCCAAGTAAATTATCTTAGAATCAGGAGGAATAATAATCCAATTTAGCTGTTTTAACCGATTTTTAAGATTAGATATAGTAACACCAAGATCTTTAGCCATTGCATAAAGATGAGGCAATCTTGTTAAATCTTTTCCTATTTGCATTTCCTCTAAGATATATTGAGGCATTAGTAAATGACTAGCAAAACGTTGAGCTTGCCACTCGATTTTTTGCAGATGAACACCCAGAGGACGACACAAAAACGCTTGCACATCTATGTCAATCCCGTGTTTTATCCTTTCCTCAAAAATACCAGCAGCCTTTTGGTCGATATGAAGAACCCAGTGTCCAAGTTCATGGGCTAAGGTTGATTCCTCAAAACCTTTAGGCCGTTCTAAAATATCTTCATTAATTTCTATCAGACGCTCCAGAGGTAAAATCCGAGCGGCTATCTGTCCTTGAGAATCTGGTGCTATCCTATCCCAAACAACATCCAGCCCCAAAAATTCAGCCACACGAGTAGCATCTAAAGGCCACTTTGGAGCATATTTAGGCGTTGCCTGCATCCGCTTGAGAATGTCATTTGCTTTCGCCTCAATTTCGCTGTCGGGAATGTAGCGATACGGCTTGATAATATCCAACCTTTCCAACCTTACTTCTCCTCATTTTCTGATTGTCTAGCCTCCCGAAATATCTTTTGGGCAAATTCGGGATTTTCTTGCATTCGACGGAACAAAGCAGGCATTGATTGATAATGCTGCTTCAGAAAATTTTCATCACGCTGAGGGATACGACCAGCAAGGAAAATTAACTCCTCTTCGTCCAAATCCAAATTGCGTGCTAATGATCGGATGACATCCTCTTTAGGAGAATAGTCTGCACGGTCATTTTCTAACTTGGACAGGTATGTAAAATCCAATCCTAGCAGCTTCGACAGTTCGCGTTGACTGTAGCCCTTATCCTTGCGAGCTTCACGGATAAGCTTGCCAAAAGTGTGTTCCACGTTTTTTTCCCTACTTACTCATGAATCATACTAGTGCTTGACGAAAAAATCAAATTTTGTTGACGAAAAAGCCAACATCTGTGATAGGATATATAGAGTTGAATAAAAAGCCAATATAAATAAAGGCACTATATATGGAATATATTAATGACTCAGGCGAATATAAGGCACTTTATCTAGAGCAGATGAACACCACCCAGCAAGGCAATCTGATAAATTTGACCACACAGACAGGACAGGGAGTGGAGATATACATTCGTCAGCCGAGTTCATTCATGGTTCAAAACTTGGAGCGAGTCATCCCAGATTGGAATTTGCCTGTTTTGTGGGTTGTCGTTGTCTTGCAGCAATCTCGATACCAGATGTTAGAAAGCACAGATCACATAGAGAGGGAAAAAGAACGACTTCGGGAAAAGTTCATGCGCTTTGGATTTGATTTGGCATTTGATTTGCGCGATCGCGGATTTTTGGCAGATTTGATTGACCCTAGAACTGGCTATCCTTTGCTCTCACGCATAGGAGAAATCCGCCATGATGATACAGCTGCGGTAGAAGCACTCTTGGGTTTCCCAGTAATTCAGAATAACTGTCGTGTACTAGAACATCCCAACTGGGGAACCGCAGTTTATCCAAGTATCTTAATGTCTTCTGCTTCCCCAAAAACCATCAAGCCTGTACTGAAAAAAGTAGCAACTCAGCATGGTTGGAAGACACTAAAGACAGAATTACAGCTATCTATTTCAGGAGTTTAAACTTATGAAAACACCTTGGCTACCCTATGCAAGTTTTAATATTTGGTCACAGTTTGTTCCGGCTATTGGGCAAGAACACTACCACTGTGACATGAAGCGTGGTTTTGCGAGGGCGCAAAAGAAAGAACCATTGGTAAAAGCACTTTTAGAGCAAGATACCATAATTCAACATATTGGTTTGCTGGCACAGATGGCTGTTTACGAATTTCATCAGGATATCCAACTGTTGCAACACTCAGATGGGGTGGAAAAAATAGCAGAAAACCTGAAATTAAGCCAAGAGCCAATAGAGGTTCAGCAGCGACTTATTGCAATTATCAAAAACTACCATAAAAATCCTATCTTACTCGGAAAAAATATCGTCAAATTGAGCCGAGGAGATGAAGGTTTTCCTGAACCGATACAGATTAAACATGGTAATTATTGGTTCAATTTGTTTGCGGCTATTGACAGCATCTTCATTGAATCAGACGGCAAGTTACACATTTTAGATTTTAAAACTGGTAAATCTGATTTTGACAGAAGACAAGCATTTGTTTACCTTCTAGCTGCTACCTACCTCTACCCAGGCAAGAAAGCTGTTGCCTCATTCTATAACTTGGAAAGTAGTAAATGGTCTGAGCCAATTACTGCAACAAATGCTCAACTTAACGCCATTCAGAATGAGTTAGCAAGAATCGCCCAACGGCATCAAGCAGAGTTAAGCCGTTACAAGAAAAATCTAGGTGACTTTGCCCAAATTTTTCCTGCCAATCCTGGCTTTAACTGCCGCTACTGTCAATTTAGTTCAATATGTAAATTTTCTCTTTCTGAGGTTCCCGCATGACTGCTACTGATTCATCTACCCAAGCTGTGACATCTTTTAGTGAAGTTTTTCCTTTGAAATACTCACAACTCAAATTAATGTGTTTTCGATTAACTCCTGAAATTGAACAAAAAGATGGTAATCGTTTAAGCTACCATTTTAGTCGAAAGCTACCGGAAACTGTGGTTATATGGCACAAGCCTTATTTTTGGGTTTTAGCAGCAAGTAATAGTCACCTACCTAGCCAAAATCAATTAAAAGAAGTGTTAACAACTATTCAAGATGAAGTGGAAGGTTTTCAGGAGCGGTTTTTTTCATTCCAATGGGTACGTCAGCCACAAGAAACACCCTCGATTATTTCCCAGTTAGCTGTTCAGATTTTGAATAAAACTCAATTTTCATATCCAGTTGTTTTCTCAGATAAAGGAGTTGAAGTTAGGAGAGAACCGGATTTTTGGGCTGAAATTATTAAATTAGAAGGCGAGTTACAGCCAGCTATAACTTTAACTGTTTTTAGCAGTATTGTATTTCGGGAAAATTTAGCTGATTTCTATGAAAATCATCCTCAAAGGCAAAACCCAGAACAACTTTTAATCGGTTTGAAAGTTCAAAGTATTGAACGGGGTAGTAACGCCACAATTGTCGGTATTGTCGGAACTATGGAGGAATATAGAAAAGACTTGCTGGAAAAAGCCACTGGTTCTATTAGTAAACAAGCACTAAAAGAGGCTCCTGACGCTCAACCTGTAGTTGCTGTACAATTCGGTAAAAGTTCAAACCAATATTATTATGCTATGGCAGCTTTACGTCCTTGCGTTACCTCAGACACTGCTGACCAATTTGAGGTGGAATATGGGAAGTTACTCAAGGAAACTAAAATTTCTCATAAAGATAGGACAAATCTTTTAAGTCAATACAAAACAACAGCTAAAAATGCTTTAAAAGCTTATGGATTTGAAATAGAACGTAGTATTAATAGGATTGAGCATCCATCTTTATTTTGGGAACCAGAAAAGCCACTTGAGGAAACTACTCTATTGTTTGGAAATAACTTTGAAGGAAAGAGAGGTAATATACTAACAGGTCTTAAAAAAGGAGGTGTTTATAAACGTCACGATGATTATCAGGATAAATCGCGAGTAATCCAAATTGCAGCATTGAAACTTTGTGATGTGAAAGTAAATCAGTTCTTGGATCAGGTTAAGCAACGTCTTCGCAGCTATGGATTTGAGAGTGAAATAATTACTAAACAACCTTTGTCAATCAATAATTTGAGTATAACTGAGGCAAGAGCGGCTATTGAAAAAGCTGTTCATGGATTAGTTGCTGTACCGCATGATATTGTTTTGTCATTTCTTCCTCAAAGCGATCGCTATGCTGATAACAGAGAGGAAGGTAGCTTTTATTATCAAATTTACTCGTTGTTGCTGCGTCGTCAGATTGCTAGTCAAATGATTTATGAGGATACTTTGAGTAATCCTGGTAACTATCAGTATGTTCTAAATCAGGTGATTCCAGGGATTTTGGCAAAATTAGGAAACTTACCTTTCGTTCTGGCTGAACCTTTAGAAATTGCTGACTATTTTATTGGTTTGGACATTTCCAGAGTTTCTAAAAAAAGGCAAGCTGGTACGATGAATGCTTGTGCAAGTGTGCGCCTTTATGGGAGACAAGGGGAGTTTGTTCGCTATCGATTAGAAGATGAAGTAATACCAGGTGAAGAAATTCCCCAAAGATTGTTAGAACGATTGTTACCAGCAGCAGAATTAGAAAATAAGATTGTCCTAATTTACCGAGATGGCTCTTTTGTTGGCAAGGAAGCTAACTATTTAGTAGAGCGAGCTAAAGCAATTAACTCTCAGTTTATTTTGGTGGAATGTAAAAAGTCTGGTGTTCCCCGACTGTACAATCTGAACGATAAAGTGGTGATAGCACCATCAAAAGGATTGGCACTTCTTTTATCATCTCGTGAAGCGATTCTAGTGACAACTAAAGTTTCTGATAAAGTAGGTTTAGCTCGTCCCATACGTTTAACAGTTCATGAGCTAGGACATCAAGTTCCTATTGTAGATGTTCTAAAAACTACACTGAAATTAACACTACTACATCATGGTGCATTAAAAGAGCCTCGCTTACCTATGCCGCTGTATGGATCTGATCGTATGGCTTATCTGCGATTACAGGGTATTCGTCCTAGTTTAATGGAGGGCGATCGCCAATTTTGGCTATAAAAACATCAATAAAAGAGGAACACAATGATAATTGAATTACACCCAGAGTATTTAAGCAAAAAGGGAAAGAAAGAATTTCTTGTCCAATATTGTAGTTAAAGAAATCGAGCCAGTTCCTACTAATAACTCACAAGCTGTATTTCCCAGAGCAGCAATCAAAATCCGCCAGCATTGGAAACAGGGAAAATTCCCGGAAAAAACTTGCTGGGCATCATGATTTAAGGTTCGTGTAAAGATGGGTAAATAGCGATATGCCTACGGCAGGCTATGCCAACGCACTTCCTCAAAATAAGCTCTCCCTTCTCTTCCTTCGCGCTCTTCGCGTCTTTGCGGTTCAATAAAAAAGATCGATCGCACTTTCCCCAAAACATCTCAACAGCGATCGATCCTGACAATAACATTTGCACAGATAACGAACAGCTACAGCCGTGATAGGAAGGTAAACTGGTCAATTCCAGGAAACTACTGATTTACACAACAAATTTTCATATTTTTACTGAGCATTACAACAATAAATGTAGACCTAACATCTTAATTATTAAATTTTTAAAATTTCTCCAAAAAATAATTTATAAAATTTAATTTCTCAAGAAGGGAATCAACTTCTATTTTCCGTAAGTATACTGAAGTCACTTTATTGGCAGTGGTTCAATAATAGAAATATCAAAAGACTTCGGTCTAAGCAATAAAATACTTTTCCAGCTAATCAATATGAATTGCTAATCAGCCTTTTGATGCAGCTAGATTTAGCATGAGGAGGCATATTTAATGCTTCATAAAATAGCATTATCTGTTTTAATTTGTGTCCTATCTCAAGGATGTTCAACTAATATTAAACAGGAGTCACCCCCACAACTTACTGAGGCTAATCCTGTTATTATCAATCAGCTACCAGCTGATGATTTGTCAACAAGAAAGCGGCGACAGTGGCAAGCTTTAATGGCACAATCAGTTGCCAATCCAAAGGTAAACAACGAAAACAGCGCATCTGTTTCAATTAAGCAATTCTCTGCTGGCGATCCGCGAATTAAAAATGAGGTAGCGCCAAGTAGAAGCCAAATCCAAAGTACAAATTCTTTGCAGTCAGTTAGGGGAGGTAACTATATGACTCTAACGCCGACTGGAAGAACTAACTCTGTAGGTAATCCGCTTTATCAAATTGGTCTGTATGCCAACGGACAGTTTGTGGGAACTTATTTTGCCGTAAGTGGAAGGGCATATACTCAAAACCGAAATCGCAATCAATCGGGGACAGAAGCACCTTTACCAGATGGAATGTACAGAGTTGCTAGATCGGCTGTCTCTGGAAGTAATCCAGAAGTTGGTGGACGTTTTTTACCAATACAACCTTTGTTCCGCACAGGTCGTTCAGCATTAGGCATTCATTATGACCCTTCCTTTGAAAAAAACAATGGGGAAGACGGGACGGAAGGATGTATTGCACTGACTAATAGATGGGAACTTGACGATTTGTTGAACTACGTTCGCACGTATCAACCTGAATATCTCGAAGTCAAGCTTCAGCAATAGATTTACTTACTTACTCAACTAATACAAAAGGATAAGACAATGTTAAAAACTTTAATGGCTAGTGTACTAATTCTGGGTATAGTGTTTCCAGTAACAGCGCAAGAAGGGCCAGGAAGAGGACGAACGGATTACAACCCTGACATGGCACAGGGACGGCAACAATTGGCTCGTGTTTGTACTCGCGATCAATCAGGTGGTCGTCTGTCTCTACGCACTGGGCCAGGTCGGGAATACGGTAAGGTTAAAGAAATTCCTAACGGGCAAGCGGTGCGCTTGATTGATGGACAGTATGGCCCTGATGGTTACTATTGGTGGAGAGTTTCCCATAATGGAAGACAAGGTTGGGTAAGAGCCGATTATGTCTGTGATGACCCTCAATAGACTATCAAAATAACAAAGTATCAGTTTTCGCATAAATAATTCCTCACACTAGTCAGAATTTCTTTAAGAGAATTTCTGGCTTTTTTTATCTTTACTGCTTATTCATTGGAAGTAGCTAACTTTGGGCAAAGAGCGATATGCCTACGGCAGGCTATGCCAACGCACTTTCCCAAAATAAGCTCTCCCTTCTCTTCCTTCGTTTCCTTCGCGTCTAAGTGCTACGCACCGCTACGCGAACGCGGTTAAATAAAAAAGATCGATCGCACCCTACCCACCACCCCAATTTACTATATTCAATTGTTTAAGTAACATTGAAGCAATTTGATTCACTGGTAAAATGTGTTTTGCCGCACCTAAAGCGATCGCTTCTTTCGGCATACCAAACACTACACAACTCGCTTCATTTTGAGCAATTGTTATACCTCCAGCTTGCGCGATCGCTAACATTCCATCTGCTCCATCGCGACCCATACCTGTTAACAAAACCGCAATATTTGCGGCACCATAACATTTAGCTACAGAAGCAAAAGTAACTGTAACTGAAGGACGATGACCAGAAACAGGCGGCGAATTAGTACACAGAAATCTACCGAAACCATCTAATTCTAAATGTCTACCTTCAGGAGGGAAATAAACTACTCCGGGTTGAGGTATTTCGCCAAATTTAGCAATTTTTACTGGTAGCTGGCATTCTGTTCCTAACCAATCTACTAAACCCTGTAAAAATCCCTCACTAATATGTTGTACACAAAGGATTGGTAAGGGGAAATTCATCGGTAATTGAGAGAGAATAGTATTGAGTGCTTGTGGCCCTCCTGTAGAAGCACCAATAGAGACAATTTTAGGTTTTGAATGATGATTTTGAGATGGCGAATTAATTGCCGGATGTCGTGAAAAGGGAATATTTGTTTTAGTTTCTAACTTAACTGATTGGCGATCGACTGATATGGTAATATTACTATTGCGACGATGCCTAGTAAACACAGTCACACCAGAAAGAATTTTGATTTTGCTAATTAACTCCTGTTTGAGCAATTCATATTCTTCAACTGAGGGAGAGCGAGGTTTAGGAAAAACATCAACCGCACCCGCATTCAGCATTTTAAAAGTAGTTTGGCTATCTTCTGCTTGCACAGAAGCACTAATTACCAAAATTGGTCGAGGAAACCGCATCATTACTTCTTCGGTAAATTCTAACCCATTCATTTGTGGCATGTGGTAATCTGTACAAATTACCTGTGGCTGAAGTTTAGGAATTAATTGTAAGGCTTCTCGACCATGACGAGCAGTGCCGACAACTTCGATGTCTGGAGATGTGGCTAAAATGCGTTTTAGGATTACCAAGGCTACTGGTGAATCCTCAACTAATAAAACTCGAATTGGCATTTTGTTCATTTGTCATTTGTCATTTGTCATTCGTCATTGGTCATTTGTTTTTCGTCTTTTTGCTCATGACTAAGTAGGTAGATCTAAATAAAGTAAAATAAAGGCGGGCAAGATGCCCACCCCACAAGAAAGCTGAAAAAATTGTGGGGTGGGCAGATTGCCCGCCCCAGTGATAGATAACGATTTTCACTTTGTTTATTTGGACCAACGTAAAATATAAGCCGAAGTTAACATTCCTGAATACGGGGTCGTTAACTTAAACGAATTACAATTAGTGGTCTTTCGTGACCCACAAAACGGGGAGTACAATTCAAAACAAATCTTGACAAGCAGAACAATTCAGCCCTTAGCCTTTTTTGAT
>NZ_JBHFNQ010000267.1:0-3428 GCF_041929345.1 Floridaenema aerugineum BLCC-F46 | reverse complement strand
AATCTTATTTAATCGTAGGGTGTGTTAGGCACGGGCGATAAATTCAGCATTCCAATCCATCAATAAATTCCCGTGCCTAACGCACCGTTCCCTGGTTTGTAACATTTATGAACATTTTTCCCCATTAACCCGAAAGAGCCTTAAGTTCCCCCCTTGGGAAGGGGGGCTAGTTCAGATCTAGGTTTCAGGCTAAGAGCGCGTAAGTCTAAGATTTTTCCTAGAAACCGGGTTTTTTGCGTCAGCCCTTCATAAAAAAACCCCCGTTAAAAACGAGGGCTGTTCAATTTCTTCAGTCAGACTCACCTAGAACGAGAAGGTGGTTCTGAGAGTACCAATAAAGATGTCATCATTGTTCTTATTCTGTTCTGGTGCCATCAACCAAATCACACCAGGAGTCACAGAAATGTTATCTGTCAGCTGGAACTTATAGAACCCTTCAATGTGCCAAGGCAAATCACGGCTAAAGCTAGAACGAGGACCTGCATTCATTCCAGCCACATAAGGTTCAATACCTGCGAATAAACCTAACAAGTTACCAGGTCTACCCAAGTTGGGAATAGCAATACCAGCCCCATAACTCCAAATGTCAGCACTTCCACGACGAATCAGGGTAGCATCGGTGTACATACCCCAAGCACTAATGGAGAAATACTTACTTAACCGCAAGTTACCAGAAACACCATAAGAGTTGGTCACAACTGGAGTAGCACCTCTGCCTGTGCCGAATAGCAGAGAAGATGGCAAGTTAGCTATACCAGTACCTACTATCCCATTGAAACTAGGGCCAATGCCAGGTGATGTACTACCACCAGCAGAAAAGATATCAGACCCAGTAGTGTGGTAAGCGTGAACGTAGGTTAAAGCTAAGTTGAAGGTATCGCAGAAGTTCAGGTCTAACTGTCCTAAAGCAGAGTAGTTACCGTTAAACAGACCGTTCTTGTCCAGTGGGCTGTTAGCACTACCAGCAGCATTACCTGTAACATTTGCTGGGATAATACCCTCGCCACCTGCAAAGTAACCACCAGTAATCGAGGTACCTCTCAAGAAGCTACCAAATCCTCCCAAACCAAAGCTAATGGCTCCACCTGCACCACCACCAATCCGATAAATCGGGTTAGATTGCGCGAAGGCAGAAATTGCACCATTACCGCCATCTCCATCAAAGAAGTAAGGGTTTTTCACATCAACGTAGTCAGAGTGAATACCACCTACAGCAGATAAGTAGAGTTTAGAACCACCTAAGAAGGCAGTTTCATAAGCCAACCAGTCTAAGACTACGCTGTTGCTGCCAGTACTACCAACAAAGTACTGTAATGTCCCTTCACTGGTTCGTGGTGTGAAGAAATCACTTCCTAAACCACCATTAAACTGTGGAGTAAAGGGCAAACTATTCCATCGTTGGGCGTTACCAGCAGAAATCCGGGTGTGCAGAACATCTCGACCTGTAAAGCTGGTTTGGAATTCTAAACGTACCCTATTTTGGAAAACCGTGTTATTACTATCTTCTATACCCCAGCGACTTCTTCCGCCTCGGTAATTTACTTGACCCCTTTGACCACCCCAAACATCAGCAATAGCAAAAATGGCTTCCCCTTTCAGTTTGGTCGTAGTCGAGAATTGCTGGGCTTCTACTTTGGTAACCCGAGCTTCTAGGGCATCAACTCTACCCCGCAGGGTAGCTAGTTCAGCTGCAAATTCTTCTTGCAGACGTTGTAGAGCCGCTAAATCTTCTCTACTTACACCTTGAGGCAATGCCGCAATTAATTCCTGAATCCGATCCAAGCAACTATTTAAACCAGCTGCAAACTCATAACGAGTCAGGGCCCGATTTCCACGATAGGTACGGTCTGGATAACCTTCAATACAGCCGTAACGCTCAACCAAAGATTGCAATGCTTGGAAAGCCCAGTCTGTTGGTTGTACGTCGCGCAACTGAGAAACAGATGTCACCTGACCGGAAGTTGTTCTTCCTTCTCTACTGTAACGAATGATTTCGTCTATTGAATTTGGTGCATTAACAGGTGCTGCTTGAGCAACTGTATTCTCTTGCACCGTTACAGACACTTGCGCTTGGTTTTGTGTCTTGTCTAAAGCTTTTAGCCCATTGCCGTCAGCTTGATTTTTCGCTGTTATTTCTGGTTGCTGTTCGGGATTAGCTGTTGCACTTAACAACTTTTCCTCAGTCCGATCGATCGCACTTGGCGTTGAAGCTACTTCAGCTGCTGAATTAGTTTCTGTGGCGATCGCTGAAGGGCCAAACACCAGGGTCGCTCCCAGGATTGCCGGACTGAACAGCAGTGATTTCCACAATATTTTAGACATTTTCCTCTAGTCCTCACACCACTTATACAGAATCGCTGGATTCATTTAAGTTCCCCGCTTCACTCCTTAGTTTAGCCTTTAGAAAAGCTTTGTGCGGGGTAATGCTTTTCTTAAACTAAGGTTAACTCTATTTTTTATATATCTGATAGGTGAGGATCGCAACTTGCGCTTAGTCCGATGGAACTGAAAACTTTTATTAAGCCTTCTGAGCCATTCCGATTCCACCTATCACACCTTGCACCAGCACTTCCAATATATAAGCTTACAACTAGTCTAATCAAGAGTAATCTGATTAGTTTAAGTAGTCTCCTGCATTGACAATCTACATCGACAAGCCTACTTGTGATGCAAGTTAACTCTACACTAGCAAATCTACTTAATTTTTTGCTTTGTGTCTGCTATTTTTGTGAAAACAAAATTATTTTATAGCTTAACTAAACAATATGGTTAGTTAGTCCTACTGACTGACAAATACTGCTGTATTATCAAACACCCCTTAAATAACTATCCGCTCTCATACACAGTGACCGGATTACAATTTAGCCACTTTACTATGAGAGCGGTCTAGCGGGTCTTCAGATTGCAACCAGACTGCCGGGATTCCTCTAATTCAGCCCAGCACTTGCAGATACTTAGCAGTACTCTTAAAGTACCAAGCTTCTGCTAGAGAACGGTCCCGGCGCACAGCCGGCTAACTGCAACCTGATGACCCATGAGTTTACTACTATCTGTCATGGGCATCACCTCCTTGTTGCCTAAGCGGTCTTTTTCTCAAAAAGTTTTGAGCATTACGCCCTTCCACTAAAATAACACGCTCTTAGAAAAAAGCAAGGGTAATTTGGGAAATCAAGGGTAAAAAAGTAAAGGCAGGGGAGCAGGGGCGCAGGGAGGACATCTGCTTTTCTGCAAAAAAAAGACCCCTAATGAATAGGAGTCTTTTGATTACGAAAAAATTTTCTTAAAGCTTACAGAGCATTACCACGAGGCAGAACTTCTTCAGGGAAGACAAAGCGCTCATGGGGTTGGTCAGCTGGAGCCATCCAAGCCCGCAGACCTTCGTTCAAGAGAATGTTCTTGGTGTAGAAGGTTTCAAACTCTGGGTCTTC
>NZ_JBHFNQ010000266.1:0-22874 GCF_041929345.1 Floridaenema aerugineum BLCC-F46 | reverse complement strand
TTCAGCGCTACTGTAGCGCTGAAGCGCAACAACGTACTTTTAGCTTTACTTTCTACCAAACTAATTATGTATATATATCGGAAATTGACACCAGAACAACGGGTAAAACTTGTAGAAGAAAGGTTGGCTAAGGGATACCCTCCTCATTCTCCACCTCATCCAGTTCAAGATGCTGAATTTTACCATATCACTGTTAGTTGTTTTGAGCATAAATGTCGAATTAACACTCAAGAACGTCGTCACCAAATCTTAGATATTATCTTTAATAAATTTATTTTAGATGGCATAGAAATTGATGCTTGGGTAGTTTTACCAAATCATTACCATCTGTTAGTTCGTAATATTAATATTTCACGATTAAGTGTGTTATTTCGTTCCATTCATGGCCCATTAGCTCGACAATGGAATCTTGAGGATAATATTACAGGTAAAGTGTGGTGTTCGTTTAGCGATCGGGCTATTCGTTCCGAAAGGCACTATTACACAACTATTAATTATATTCACTACAATCCTGTCAAACATGGTTGGGCAAAATCTCCTTATGATTGGTCATCGAGTAGCGTACATTGGTATTTGGAGTATCAAGGGCGAGAATGGCTCAGAAGTACTTGGGTGGAATATCCGGTAAAAGATTATGGAAAAGGTTGGGATGATTAAGGTACGTTGTTGCGCTTCAGCGCTACTGTAGGGCTAAAGCCCAACAACGTACACAAGTACAGGTACGTTGTTGCGCTTCAGCGCTACTGTAGGGCTAAAGCCCAACAACGTACATAGGTACAGGTACGTTGTTGCGCTTCAGCGCTACTGTAGGGCTAAAGCCCAACAACGTACCTACACCAAATATTCTTGGATTGCTTTCACGTCTAATGGTGCAGATTGTAACCGAGAAATGGCGGCTGCGATCGCTTTTGCACCCGCAATTGTTGTGATTACTGGTACTTTATAAGCTAACGCAGTTCGCCGCAATAACCGCGCATCTGTTTGCGCTTCTTCTCCAGATGGAGTGTTAATAATCAACTGGATTTTCTCGTTTTTAATTGCGTCTACAATGTGGGGACGACCTTCATGCACTTTTAGCACTAATTCCACACCTTGTAAACCGCTATCTTTCAAGACTCGCCGAGTACCATCGGTGGCAACAATATGAAATCCTAATTCCATAAATTGTTTCACCACTGGAACTACTGCTTGTTTGTCCCGATCGCTCATTGTAACAAACACTGTTCCTGATAATGGTAGCTTTTCTCCGGCTCCTGTTTCCGCTTTGGCAAAGGCTTTTCCAAAGTCAGTATCTATTCCCATTACTTCCCCAGTCGATCGCATTTCTGGCCCCAATAATGTGTCTGTACCTGGGAATTTATTAAATGGTAACACGGCTTCTTTGACTGCGATATGATTGGGAATAATTTCTTTGGTCATTCCCAATTCTTCTAGGGTTTTTCCTGACATAATCAAAGAAGCAAGTTTCGCCAAGGGTTTGCCAATTGCTTTGGAAACAAATGGTACGGTTCTTGATGCTCTGGGATTCGCTTCTAGAATGTAAACTTTGGGGGTGTAGCTGTATGCGTCGGCGATCGCATATTGTACGTTCATTAACCCAATTACATTCAATGCTTTGGCTAATCTGATAGTTTGATCCCGAATTACTTGCAAAACTGCTGGTGATAAAGATGTGGTGGGTAAGGTACAAGCAGAGTCGCCAGAGTGAATCCCTGCTTGTTCAATGTGTTCCATGATTCCGCCAATTACCACATTACCAGTAGCATCTGCGATCGCATCTACGTCTACTTCTACAGCGTTCTCTAAGAACTTGTCAATTAACACTGGTTTTTCCGGTTCAACTTGTACCGCCACTGTCATATAACGCTGTAAGTCAGCATCAGAATAAACGATTTCCATCGCCCGTCCACCTAATACGTAACTCGGACGTACTACCACTGGATAACCGATTTTTCCAGCAATAGCGATCGCTTCTGATTCCGATCGCGCAATCCCATTTGGTGCGGTTAATAATTGCAATTTTACCACAATTTCATCAAACCGTTCTCTGTCTTCGGCAATGTCGATCGAATCCGGCGAAGTTCCCCAAATTTTTGTTTCGGTGACATTGTGTTTAGTCAGGTATTCTTGCAAAGGAACTGCTAATTTTAACGGAGTTTGTCCGCCAAATTGAATGATAATCCCGGCGGGTTTTTCGGTTTCGATGATGTTGAGAACGTCTTCTTTAGTTAGGGGTTCAAAATACAAGCGATCGCTTGTATCATAATCAGTCGAAACTGTTTCTGGATTCGAGTTAACCATCATGGTTTCAAAACCAGCATCGCGCAAAGCATAGCTGGCATGACAACAACAATAGTCAAACTCAATCCCCTGTCCAATCCGGTTTGGCCCACCGCCCAAAATCATTACCTTCTGCTTGGTTGAGGGCATTACTTCTGATTCTGGCGGCAGTAAAGTTGTGCCATTTTCTTCTTCCGTCGCAGTGACAGCGCCTAATTCATAAGCTGAGTAATGATAAGGTGTGAAAGCTTCAAATTCTGCGGCGCAGGTATCAACTGTTTTATATACCGGGATTACCCCTAAATCTTTGCGATAGTGGCGCACTTCATCTTCGGTGGTTTTGGTAGCAAAGGCAATTTGGCGATCGCTAAATCCCAGCTGTTTAATCGCATACATTTGCTCTTTACCAATCTCTGACAAAGGTGTGCGTTTCAAGAATTTCTCGGTTTCGAGTAATTCCTGCATTTTATCCAAAAACCAAGGGTCGATTCCCGTCAGTTCGTAAATGTCTTCTACCGACATTCCTAACTGCATGGCATGGCGAATTGTGAAAATTCTTTCCGGGTTTGGAGTACGTAACTGGGCGCGAATTTGTTCTAAAGATGGCAATTTTTCCTGTTTGTCGCAACCCCAACCGCTTCGCCCAGTCTCTAAACCGCGCAAAGCTTTTTGGAAAGACTCTAAAAATGTCCGCCCAATTGCCATTGTTTCCCCTACAGATTTCATTTGAGTTGTTAAAACTGGTTGAGTTCCGGGGAATTTTTCAAAGGCAAATCGGGGAATTTTGGTAACTACATAATCAATGGTTGGCTCGAAGGATGCTGGTGTTTTCTTGGTAATATCATTGTTAATTTCGTCCAATGTGTAACCGACTGCCAACTTAGCTGCAAATTTCGCAATGGGGAAACCAGTTGCTTTGGAAGCTAAGGCGGAAGAACGAGAAACACGAGGGTTCATTTCAATGACAATTACTTCTCCATTTACCGGATTTACGGCAAACTGAATGTTAGAACCTCCAGTCTCAACCCCAATTTCTCGAATGATTTTAATTGAGGCATCCCGCAAGCGTTGATACTCTTTGTCGGTGAGGGTTTGGGCAGGGGCAACGGTGATCGAATCTCCGGTATGAATGCCCATTGGATCGAGGTTTTCAATGGAACAGATAATTACTACGTTATCTGCCAAGTCTCGCATGACTTCTAATTCGTATTCTTTCCAACCTAAAAGTGATTTTTCAATCAAAATTTGGGAAACTGGACTAGCATCAATCCCTGATTGGGCAATTTCTTCAAATTCTTCTTGGTTGTAGGCAATACCACCACCAGTTCCACCCAATGTAAATGCTGGGCGAATAATTAAAGGATAAGTGCCAATTTGATGTGCAAT
The DNA here is from genome assembly GCF_041929345.1 of Floridaenema aerugineum BLCC-F46. Lineage (NCBI taxonomy): Bacteria > Bacillati > Cyanobacteriota > Cyanophyceae > Aerosakkonematales > Aerosakkonemataceae > Floridanema > Floridanema aerugineum. The sequence continues at coordinate 19,208 of NZ_JBHFNQ010000266.1, read as the reverse complement.
CTCTCTAGCTTGGTTAAGATCGCAAGCAATCCCAGAAGGGCAAACATCCACCCCAATTTTCAGCATTGCTTCTTTGAATAATAAGCGGTCTTCGGCTTTTTCGATCGCTTCTAATTTCGCCCCAATCAACTCCACGCCATAGCGTTCTAAAACCCCATTCTTTGACAAGGCTACCGCTAAGTTTAATGCAGTTTGTCCGCCCATCGTCGGCAATAAAGCATCAGGTCTTTCTTTGGCAATCACCTTTTCCACCATATCCGGTGTCAAAGGTTCGATGTAGGTGCGGTCTGCTGTCTCAGGATCGGTCATGATCGTAGCAGGGTTAGAGTTGACCAACACCACCTCGTAACCTTCACTGCGTAACGCCTTACAAGCTTGCGTCCCCGAATAATCAAATTCACTAGCTTGACCAATTACAATTGGGCCAGAACCCAACAACAAGATTTTCTTAATGTCATTACGACGAGGCATAGTCTTGGCTTTATCTTAGAACTATAGAAATCCCAATCATTTTAAAGGCTTTCCCTCACTTCAGCCCCTCGATTTCATTCTAGTTTTACAACTTTCGATGACAAATGGCTGGGGACTGGGGATTGGGCACTGGGGATTGGGCACTGGGGACTAGGAAATGTTTGACCAAGATTTACAGATTGACCAGATTTCTTCATTAATCTTGATTATCATGTAAATCAATAAATCCCGATCCTGTTTTGATTTGATTAACTTCCTGAAAAACTTTATTTATCAGGAATCCCAATCCCCAGTCGTAGGGGCGATTCATGAATCGCCCCTACCCTAGTCCCCAGTCCCTTGAATTAACTTATGCAACTTAGTATTAAAAATATTGCGATAATTGCATCTGGTTTAGACTGAATGTTATAGGGTAAAAGCAGCTATCGCTAGGTGACAATTCTTTATGCTGAAATTGGACAACTTTATCTCTGATGAGGTTTTATTTGCTCAACCTCATCCATTAGCAGAAAATAACAGTTTGTCTCTGGCTAGTTTTCAGAGTGTAGCTTCTGCCGAAGAAGTTTGGGAAATACAGAAACGCGATCGCATTTCCGGTTTACATAAACGCATCTCGCCTTTAGATTATGCAAAGGGTTGGGAATATTGGTGGTGTATTCCAGGGAGAATGCTACTACCGGAAGATATGGAAGTTCTCAGAAGCGATCGTCCCAGAGTAGAAACTATTTTAGAACAATTGGTTTGGTTATTGGGTGGACATTGCTTAGGCGCAAACTGTCACTTTGACGGGCAAAATCAACCGTTTTACGATTGGCAAGAAATTTTGCAATTTGTTAACAAATCAGGGCTAAATGCTGATGTCATAGATATTGACTTTTTCCCCACAAGTTTGCAAAGAAATAATAAGCCGATCGCAGGCATTCCCACTGATGAAATTTCTCAATATGTCGCCATTGAACCAGCACATCTCCATATTGAATTTTTCGGATTGCAAGCCATAGATGGAGGCTTTAAGCTACAAGAACCGAAACCTCTGTGTAGCTGCCAACTTTGGACTGGTAAACCAATGCTAAAAAACCTGAAAACCGGAGAAAGCATTATCCGTTATGATTTGTCTATTTCTACTCCCTATGATATGATTGATGTTCCTCCAATAATATCTCTGTAGAATTTCAATTTCTTTTTCCACTCAAAGAAAGGGTAGTTGTAAACAAATTCAGACAACAAGCAGATGTTTTTGCCGCGCCAGTCTGGAAAAATTGATTGGTTAACAGGAAGTTGCATTTAATTTGGTGCAAAAAATGATGACCTTGGATACCCCAAAAAAAGCGAATACTTTAGGTGACTGGGCTTATATTGCTGTTGAAAAACACTTCAACAAAACAATTAAGTACGAAGCAGAAGTCCTCAAAGATAAAGATCCAGAAGCCTTACACCAAATGCGTGTGGGAATGCGTCGTCTTAGAACAGCAGCCACAGGATTTGCGCCAGCCTTAGATTTACCACCAGCGGCGCAAGAAAGACAAATTGGTAAAATAGCTCGCATTTTAGGGGTATTACGAGACTTAGACGTACTCAAAGAAGCATTGGAAAATCAGTACAAACCTGCTTTACCCAAGTCAGAACAAAAAGTTATTAACATTGCCTTAGATTACTTAGAAACAAAACGATCTGGAGCTTTTAAACAGGTAAAAAAGACTTTAGAAGAAAAGTCAAATTACCAAAAAATGAAGCAAGGATTTCAGGATTGGTTTAAAGAACCAAAATATCAAGTAACCGCTCAATTACCAATTCTAGAAGTGTTACCAGATTTACTTTTACCCGAAGTTAGCGAGTTTTTATTGCACCCTGGTTGGTTAGTGGGAGTTGAAAGCGAAGAAAGTGGAATTCGCCCCCGGGAAAATTTGGATCATCAGGCGGTAGAAGAACAGTTAAATCAACAAGGAGAAATGCTGCACGACTTACGCAAACAAGCAAAGCGAGTTCGCTACCAAATGGAATTATTTACCGATTTTTATGGGGAAACTTTTGCCGCTTACTGCCAAGATGTCAAGAAAGTTCAAGAAGTATTAGGAAATATACAGGATAGCATGGTTTTAGGCGAATTCCTCACCGAAGCTTGGCGAACGGAAAAAGCAAAATTACCTGAGAAGTTGAGTAAAGAACTAGCAGAAACTCGCTACCAAGCATGGCAAGAATGGCAAGTTTTACAAGCGCGATATTTAAATTTCTCAGTTCGGCAAGGTTTCCATAAAGAAGTTTTAGAACCCCAAGGTTTACCGGATTAAAGTTCTTGGAAATTAACTTGATTTCGCCCTAAAGTTTTAGCTAGAGAAAGAGCTTCCTTGGCTTTACGCAACAAGTTATCTGAGTTAATATTGTGATCAGGAATAGTGCTTGCTACTCCTAAACTTACAGTTAACACCGGAGCGGGAAGACCATCAATTTTAGGATCGTGACTAATAGCTAAACTTTTTACTTTTTCCCGAATTCTTTCGGCAACTTCACAGGCAATGTTAGCATTAGCATTGGGTAAAATGATGGCAAATTCATCTTCTTGATAACGAGCAACAACATCATAAGATCTTCTCACTAGTTGACGCATTACCTCTGCTATTTGGCGTAAACAATTATCTCCGGCTTCAGAACCTTGAGTTTTATTATAGATTTTGAAGAAGTCAATATCGCATAAGATTACAGACAAAGGTGATCTTGTGAGAACTAAGTTTTGCCACTGTTCTTCGAGATATTGTTCAAAATAACGCCGATTAGCAAGTTTGGTAAAATCATCTATGTCTCGCAGGCGGCGCAATTCTAAATTTTCTCTTTCTAACTGGGTAAAATTCTGAGTCAGAGAATCATTAGTGGCAATTTCTGCTTGACTAGGTAATAGTTTTCTGCTAAAGTATAGGCGATAGAGTTCACAGCTAGGAACTAGGCGATCGCCATCCATATTTACTAACCCAATACTCTCTAATTTATAAGCAATTACAGGATCTAACTTCACAGGTTCCTCACTCCTGATTACCTGTTGCAAAGCTCCTTCTAATCCCGGTTCTGCTTGCACTGTTGCCAAAGAATAGCGGAGATATTCTTCATAAATTCCTGATTCAGTCGCCGCTTGTTGCAATAATTCTTTTAATCCCACATCTTGACGATGTAAGTGATAGAAAGCTAGTTGCACTAAGTAAGGATGTCCTCCTAACAAAGCGAGCAGTCTTTTAGTTTTTAAATTATCCGTCCAATCTAAGTTGTAGCGTTGTGCTAATTCCTGAACTTGCTCCGCAGTGAAAGGTGGTAATTTTAGAGGTAAGCCAATATTAAATGGTGATTGATTGAGCTTTAGTGGCACATAAATTTCTGTAGAGTAAACTACTACTAAACGCAGCTTTTGCCAAACTTCAATATATTTAGCTTGTTCGTGCCAATAACGCAGTAAAGGCAGAAATTCTTGAGCAATTTCTGGATAATCAAAAATCCGGTTAACTTCATTTAAAACTAAAACTAAGGGAGTTTGCAGTTGCTGCAATAAATAAGATTGCCAATAAACAGTGCAACTTACCTTACTACCAATCTCCTCATCCCAGTAATTATCTATTCTTGATTCTAACTCTAACTCTCGGCAGACATTAGCACTAACCCAACGCAAAAACTTATCGATATTAGCGAAAAATGCTCGATCGGCTTGACGAAAATCTATATTTATAGTGCGATAATTTAAGCTATCTGCATGAGCAACAACACGCAGCACTAAAGAACTTTTTCCCATTTTCCGGGGAGCTTTAATTCGCACTAAACTTCCTGGTTTGGTAATCTCTTCATAGATGAGTTCTTCTATTGGTGGTCGGGGAATGTAAAATTTAGAGTTGATGGCTAGGGGTGCGCCGGGGAATTCTAGGGGTGAAGAATTACTAGAATAGCTAAAATCTCTAATTAATTGCTGCTGCGCTTTGGGGAGTTTGCGGGGTTCCAAAGTCGCACGAAAGTTATATTTTGTAATTGTCTCTCCCAAAAATTCACTTAGCAATGCCCATAACTCAGAAGCGGTTTTTCGCAGATATTCATCGACATAATTACCTTCTGCTGCCATCCGCGAGTAAGTTTTTCCCTCCCAAGCTTGATGCAATACCCATTCTTGCAGCGGTGTCAAGGGTTTTTTCTGAGTAGCATTCAACAATTGTACTAATTCATATATAGTCATTTTAAAAACAGATTTAAATACAACTTGCACCCTGGTTAATCACCTAATTATTAGAACTATCTGTCATAAACAGCCTAGTTTGTAACTTTTTAGTAGGCGATATAGAATTATCGGTAAACTTACTTACCTTAGTTCGGAAAAATTTATTTTATATGCGACCAGTATTATAACCTTGGAATGGCTCTGGCGATCGCCAAAATTTAAGAGAATTACCAGTAAGTTTGATTGGGAAACTTTAGGTAATTCCTAGTAATAAGTTATACAGATTTTTCTTGGTTAGTAAATATAAAACTGTGGCTACTTGTTCTTCTGGGTAAAACGATAGCTAGCTTCCAGATGTTGGCGTAATTTACTGCTCAGAGCATCGATCGCTGTCACAACAACCAATAGCACCAACATCATCGTCGTAGCTTTATTATACTCAAAACCTTTAATGTAATTAACCAGTTCAAAACCAATACCTCCTGCTCCCACCACGCCCAGTACAGAGGCGGCGCGAATATTGTACTCAAACATATACAGAGTATAGCCTAAGCCCAAAGGCAGCACTTGAGGCAGAATGCCATATTGTGCTATTTGTAACCACGAAGCGCCACAAACCTGCAATGATTCAATAGAACGAGGCTCCACAGACTCAATCGCTTCTTGATAAAATTTGGCAAGATAACCAATTGTGTAGATACCGAGAGCTAAAGTTCCCGCAGGTGCGCCAAGTCCGGTGGCGGCAACAAACAATAATCCTAAAACAATTGAGGGAACAGAACGCACTACATTTTGTAGAAAATTGGCGAATAATTGTATCCAGCGAGGTGCTAAATTTCGAGCCGAAAGAACTGCTAAAGGTAAGGAAAGAATTGCGCCAATAGTAGTTCCCCAAATTGACATTTGAATTGTCTCAATTAAGCGAACAATAGCGATATCTAAAATAGATAAATCAGGAGGCCATAAGCGGGTGATAAAATCTACTATATGAGGCCAGCTATCTTTGAGAAGTTTTAAGTCTACTTGTAAACCTTGTAATGCCCAAACATAAACGGCAATAACAGCGAATAAAATGGATAGCCCTTTGACCCATTTAAAGAATAAAGGATGTTTAAATTTGAGGGTTTTGTATGTTTTTGTCATTGCTATTATTTCAGTTTTAACCTGCTTGCATAACTTCTGGTAAATTATGGCATTTGCCATCATAAATGATGCGTCCAGCTTCTAGGACGATCGCTCTTTGGGCATAAGCAGCAGCCAGTGCCAAATCATGCAATACTACCACAATTGTGATCCCCTGTTCCGAATGTAATTGGGCTAAAGTTTCCATTACTTGTTTAGCTGCTAGAATATCTAAACCTGTAGTTGGTTCATCAGCCAATAGGATCTTAGGATTTTGAATTAAAGCTCTGGCGATCGCCACTCTTTGTTGTTGTCCACCACTTAAATAAGCGGTTTTTTGATAAGCGTGTTCTTTTAAACCTAAGCGATCCAAAAGTTCTAGGGCTAAACGGCGATCGCGTTTCGGAAAGCCCCACAAAGTTTGCCAAGCAGATAAACTCCCCAACCGCCCACAAAGCACATTTTCGATCGCTGTTAACTGGCGAATTAACCCACCTCCCTGAAATAACATCGCCATCTCAGGACGATGTTTTTGCTGCTGATTTTGTACTATGCCATTAACTTTAATTACTCCCTTTTCCAACGGAACTAAGCCAACTATGGAACGTAGTAAAGTAGATTTACCTGCACCATTTAATCCTAATAAAGTAACAAATTCCCCCGGCTCAATTTGGCAACTAATATTGTTTAAAATCGGACGATTCAGATTGGCACTATAGGGGGTTGTTATTTTTTCACATTCTATTGTCATTGGTAATTGGTAGTAGGTTGGTAGTTGGTGATTGGTCAAAAGGTCAACAGGTTATAATTCACTTTTGACCTTTTGACAAATTAACTAATAACAAAATTATGGTTCTATTCCGGCGCGTTGCAATGCTTCACGCATCGGTTGTAAATGAGTGGTGCTGTTAACTTTTACAAAACTTGTCGAATTGTACAAATTTTTCAGCAATTGATTATTTTCTGGCTTATTCATTTCCATCAAAGCATTGATGATTTTATCACGCATAGCTGGAGGAACACTATCATCAATTGCTACTCCATGAGCAGGTACACCTGAAATAGAATAAAGTATCCGCAAACGACTTGCTTCTTCGGGTGTGATATAAGGTGCGCCCAGGGTGTATTCGGAAACTGCTGCTACATCTGCTTGTCCCCTTAAAACTGCTTGTAATGCTCCACTGTAACCGTTTCCGTAGCTAACTTGGCTAAAGAAACCGTTAAGGCGATCGCGATTCGGAACTAAACCCAACTTAACTAATTCTCCCACAGGGAAAATGAATCCGCTACCCGAAGTTGGGGAAGTGAAAGCAATTTTTTTACCTTGCAATTGCTTAAGAGTATCAGGAGAATTGCCAGTGCGTAAAGGGCTATCTTTAGGAACTACAAATATCGATCTGTAAGTGTGTCCACCAGAATAATTCGGACGTACTTCAGCTAAATACAATTTAGCATTTGCTAACTGTTCGGCTTTAATTGCTGGACGACTGCTCAAAAAAGCTACTTCGGCACGATTTGCTCGTAAAGCTTCCACAGCAGCCGTATCATCAGCTACTAATGCTTCAACTGGCATACCCATTTTTGGGGAGAGAAATTGCGCCACAGCATTAGCTTTTCTCTGTAAATCAGCACTATCACCACGAGCGGGAAAAGCAATTCTAATTTTTGTTAGAGGTGCTTGAGCTAGGGTATTTTGTACCTGATTTGCAGATTGATTTGGTGCTTCTGCCCATGACTTTTTCCCCGTTGTGTTCCAAGTCAAACTTGTTAGTGTTAACGCTAATGCACTCACACCCAGTACAAATTTTTTTTTCAGACCCATGACTAACCTTACAATGAAGACTTAAGTATTTAAACCGCGTCTATATTATAAGGGCCAATTGAGATAAATTTTCACTTATTTTACTAACTATTGAGAGATAAAAGCAATAAATTTCTCCTGCCTCCGTCAAGACTGATGCACTCAGATCTTGCATCAGTCCTAAAATCCGCCAGGGACTCAAGTCCGGGGCTGCATAGCTAAAGTCCTCTATCATAAGACTAAATACTTAGGGCTTGCTGAAGAAAGGAAGAAAGTAAGATAGGTAAGGGTGAAAGCGCCTTTTTTGCTTAAAACGAGTGCAAGGCGATCGCATCTTTTGGCGCATTCCCCAAGCCTTTTTCAGGGAAATTGTAGGGACACGGCATTGCTGGAGATAACGCAGGAGTTGCAAATCTTTTTGATGCCGTGTCCCTACTTAGGATTCAAAAATTTTCAGTCCATTTTAATAGACTTGAGCTATTAGCCGGGGACTTGAGTCCCCGGCTAATAGCTCGCATCGCAGGTGCAAGATCTCAGTCAGTCCTAGTAGCTTTAGTCTTGAGCAAACCATACTAGAGATGTAAGCTGAAATCTCCTGTTTGCCGTTATTCTAGGGAGAGGTTAACTTTTGTAAAGGCTTTGAGCTTGGCAGTTGTGCAGGAAGTCTAAAGAAACTATGAAAGGAGCCAATGTAAATATTTCATATTCGTACATTTTGGCTTTTGGCTTTTGCCTTGTGCCGCTGCTGGCTAGTTTAACGGGCTGTAGCGGAACGCCCAAAGCAGAAGCGGAAGCACAAAATCGGCGACCTGGAGCCCAGAGAGGAGCCGAGAGGGGGCCAACCTCTACACCAGTGGATGTGGCGATCGCACGTCCGGGTGTACTTCAGGAAGCACCTATATATATAGGTACAACACTACCTGCTAGGGAAGTGTCTTTGCGATCGCAAGTGGAGGGGCGATTGCTGAATTTGAATGTTAATGTAGGCGATCGGGTGCGGCGGGGTCAACAGTTAGCGCAGTTGGATAACACATTATTATTGAATCAGGTAGTTCAAGCCGAAGCGGAACTAGCTACCCGTGAATCGGAAGTAGCACGCGCCAGAACCCAAGTTAGTAACGCTAGAGCTAGAGCCGAACAAGCTAAAGTAACACTGAAACAAGCCCAGTCAACCGCAGCAAGACGAGCATTTTTGCAAAAACAAGGCGCAATTTCCCTGCAAGATGCCGAATTAGCCCAAACCGAAGTTAACACCAATCAACAAGCAGTTTTAGCCGCACAAGAACAAATTCGTACCGAACAGCAAGCAGTTGCAGCTGCTCAAGGCAGAGTTGTTGCCCAAAGAGCCGTAATTGCTGAGTTAAAAGAACGCTTATCTTACGCCAGACTCAACTCGCCCATTGATGGCGTAGTTATTGAACGAACCAGCGAACCGGGAAATTTAGTACAACCGGGAGGCGAGGTTTTAAAACTGGGAGAGTTTAATCAAGTAAAAGTGATAGTTCCGCTTTCCGAATTAGAACTGCCTAACGTTCGAGTCGGACAGTCGGTACAAGTACAATTAGACGCTTTTCCTAATCAAACTTTTGCGGGTGTAGTTGCCAGAATTTCTCCGGCTGCCGATCCTACAGCAAGACAAATTCCGGTAGAAATTTTAATTCCGAATCAAAATGGGCGAATTGGTAGCGGTTTATTGGCAAGAGTCCAATTTACGCAACAAACCGCACCCAAGGTTCTGATCCCGATGACAGCGCTGCAAGTTTCTAGAGGCAGGGGAGCAGGGGAGCAGAGGAGCAGAGGGGCAGGGGAGCAGAGGAGCAGAGGGGCAGAGGAGCAGGGGAGCAGGGGAGCAGGGGAGCAAGGGAGTTCTTCCCTAACCCCTACCCCCTACCCCCTAACCCCTAGTCCTCAGTCGCCAAATCAAGGGACGATTTTTGTGGTGACGGCAGAAGGTCGGGAAGGGAAGGTGGCGGCGCGTCAGGTGGTGTTGGGCGATCGCGCTAATAGCAGAGTTGAAGTAATTTCCGGTTTGCAACCGGGGGAAAGGTTTGTGGTGCGTAGTGGCAGACCTTTAAAAGATGGGGATGCGGTGCGCTTTAGTATTTTGTCCGAAGGTGTGGGGCGGGGAGGGGGCGGGCGCGAACGTCAGTCTTCTGCACCAACTCAAGAAGAAAACACTCAACAAAAAGGTCGGCAATGATGGAAAATGTCAAAACATCTGGGTTTAGCCTGAGTGCTACTTCTATTCGTCAGCATATTGGTACTTTAATGCTGACTTTAGCAGTTTTGGTATTAGGAGTTTTCTTTTTTACCCAACTGCAAGTTGATTTGTTGCCCTCTATTACCTATCCGCGTATCGGTGTGCGACTGAGTGCGCCTGGAGTTTCGCCAGAAGTAGCAATTGACGAAATTACTAGACCTTTGGAAGAAGCTTTAAGTGCTACCGAAGGAGTGGTGCAAGTTTATTCCCAAACTCGTGAAGGACAAGTAAGTTTAGATTTGTATTTTGAACCAGGGGGAAATATTGACCAAGCACTTAACGATGCTACTGCTGCGTTTAACCGTGCTAGAGGTAGATTGCCAGAAAATATTGAAGATCCGCGACTGTTTAAAGTTGACCCTTCTCAATTGCCAGTTTATGAATTTGCTTTGGAATCTCCATCTTTAAAAGATGTTGATTTGCGGGTATTTGCTGATGAAGAATTATCTCGTGAATTGAATGTGGTTTCTGGTGTTGCTTCGGTGGATGTTGCGGGGGGAGTTCAAGAAGAAGTAAGAGTAAAAATTGACCTCAAACGTTTACAAGCATTAGGTGTCAGTTTAACTGATGTTTTAAATGGTTTAGAAGAGCGCAATCAAGATGTTTCTGGTGGGAGATTACGCGGTGAAGATTCGGAACCTTTGACTCGAACAGTTGGACGTTTTCGCGATGCAGAAGAAATTAGAAACTTGTCTTTTTTAGTAAGAACTCCGGGAACGAGTGCAACATCTACTATTTCCAGTCTTCGGGTTTATCTGCGCGAGTTTGCTGAAGTTATTGATGGTGTTGAAGAACAAAGAATATTTGTATTTTTAAATGGCGAACCAGCTGTTAAAGTTAGCGTGACTAAACAAGCTGATGCTAATACGATCGCTGTTGTGGATGGGGTAAAAAAACGCATAGCCGAACTGCGAAAGTCGGGGTTAATTCGCGAAGATATGCAAATCGTGGCAACTTTGGATGAGTCGAAATTTATTAATAATTCAATTTCTAACGTTACCAGTTCGGGTTTGATTGGTGCGGGGTTAGCTGTGATCGCAGTTCTGTTATTTTTAGGTTCGCTGCGGCAAACTTTAATTATCGTTATAGCGATTCCTTTAGCGACAATTGCAGCAATTATTTTAATGCAATTATTTGGACTTTCGATTAACGTTTTCAGTTTAGGTGGTTTGGCATTGGGTGTGGGAATTGTGGTGGATAACTCGATCGTCATGATGGAGACAATTGCCGAAGGTGCGGGGTTAACTCCTGGAAAAGATTCACGTACTCGCCTCAGTTCCAAACAGTTAGTTGAAAGCGCTGTTAATAGCAGTCAAAGTGTAGAATCAGCTTTGCTTGCTTCCACAACTACTAACTTAGTTTCGGTTTTACCATTTTTGTTAATTGGTGGTTTCTTTTCTCTACTTTTCAGTGAATTAATTCTGACAATTAGTTTCTCTGTTGCTGCTTCGCTTTTGGTAGCTTTAACAGTTGTGCCAATGGTATGTTCCCGACTATTAGCTATTCGTTGGACAAGCGGGGTAAGTAAATTTTGGTTTCTGCGAAAGTTCAATGAAAGATTTGAAGCTTCAATGGGCAGTTATGGGCGGGTTTTAGCTTTTGTATTGCGGTTTAGAGTGTTAATAATTCTGGCGGCTTTCCTAATTTTAGGCGGTGGTAGTTGGTGGATGGCAGGACAAATACCTCAAGAAATTTTACCCAGAATTAATACTGGTCAAGCGAATTTATTTGCTCAATTTCCCCCGGGAACAACTGTAGAAACTAACAAAAAAGTAATGACAGTTGTCGATGAAATTCTGCGTAAACAACCAGAGACAGAATTTGTATTTACTACTGCGGGAGGTTCACTTTTCGGCAGTAATACTAATGCTAACCCAGTGCGTAGTAGTAGTACAATTACTCTGAAACCGGGAACAGATGTTGCAGCATTTGTACAACGAGTTACTAGGGAGTTTGACAAACTAAATTTAGCTGGAATAAGATTGCGGGTAAGTCCTGGTCAAGTCCGGGGTATTATCTTAAGTAATTCACCTGTGAGAGGTGCAGAAATTGATATTATGCTCCAAGGCGAAAATGAACAAAGTTTGCAACGCGCTGGAAGACAAGTATTAGCAGCAATGGATGAAAAGGTAACTTTAGCACAGTTTCGTCCCGATGCAGACGATCGCCAACCGGAAATACAAATTCGCCCAGATTGGGAAAGAGTTGCTAGTTTAGGATTAAATACTAGAGCAATTGGTGATACAATTCAAACGGCGATCGAAGGTTCTACACCGACGCAATTACAAAGAGGAAACCGCTTAGTCGATGTGCGAGTACAATTAGATCAAGAATCTGTACAACGCGCTTCGCAAATAGAACAAATCCCACTTTTTGTTAACAATAATGCCTTAATTCGTTTGGGTGATGTGGCAACAATTGCTGAAGGACAAGCACCCGGAGAAATTCAACGCATTAACCAAAGACAAGTTTATATTATTGCGGGAAGTTTGAGCAAAGGTGCTAGTTTAAGTGAAGCTTTAAAACAAGTAGATAGGGTTTTAGCTGAAACTAGATTACCGGAAGGTGTTTCGATTTTACCTAGTTCCAACGCCGAAACAAATAGACAGTTACAAAATTCCTTAAAAATTCTGGGAAGTTTAGCAGCTTTCTTAGTATTTGTAGTAATGGCGGTGCAATACAATTCCCTGATCGATCCGTTAGTAATTATGTTGACTGTACCGTTAGCTTTAGCGGGGGGAATTTTTGGGCTTTATATTACGCAAACTGCGATCGGTGCTACAGTTTTAGTAGGAGCAGTGTTATTGGTGGGAATTGTCGTCAATAATGCGATTATTATGGTGGAAATGGCGAATCAGATTCGGGAAGAGGAAGGGATCGATCGGACCACCGCCATTTTAAAAGCAGCACCCCAACGTTTGCGACCAATTTTAATGACAACTATTACCACTGTTTTGGGTTTATTCCCCTTAGCTTTGGGAATGGGTGAAGGTTCTGAATTTTTGCAACCTTTGGGTGTGGTAGTGTTTTCTGGGTTATCTTTAGCAACATTGTTGACTTTGTTTATTATTCCCTGTTTTTATACCTTGCTGCATGATTTCCCCTTCGGAAAAAGGTTGTTTGGGTAATAAGAGTTTTTTTGAACCGCAAAGGACGCAAAGGACGCAAAGAAGGAGAGGAAGCAATACTGCTCGGTAAGAGTAGGGGCGAAGCATTCGGGCGACAATTTAGTACTCAAACCCAAGATTTTTTGTCCGAATGCTTCGCCCTTCCAAAGGCAAAAAATGCTTAACCGAGCAGTATTGGGAGAGGAAGAAATAATAAAGAAAGCAGAGATTTAGGATTATTTTTTTCTTCGCGCTCTTTGCGTCCTTTGCGGTTTAAAAATTATTTCCATTTTCTCCTAATCAACCAAGTTAATCCAGCAGCGATTATAAACACAAGAAGACTAAAGAGAACCGGAGTTTTACAAAATAGAGAAGTTTTGCCAAAAATCGGCTCACAATTTTTATCTGCGGATGCGAAATTAACTCCAGCGACTCCAGCACCGACGACAGCGATAAATTCTTGAAAATTGCGATCGCGTTCCGCCTTAGCCAGTTCAATCCGACTTCGCACCGTGTTAATATTATCTTGCAAAAGTTGAAAGCCAAGCTTCATATTTTCGGAATCTTTGTCGATTTGAACCAAATATTTTTTGTTGACTAAATCGACGAATTTATTCAAAAATTCTAACTGATTATCTCCATCAAGTTTTTGCCTAATAATTTCTAAGCGAGTTTGATAATTCGTGAGATTGATATCAATGATTTGTTTTTGAAAAGCTAGTCCTAACAAATCGCTGCTGTATTGCTTGATGTCTTGTTGAATATGGTCAAGACTTTGCTTAGATGCTGTTAATTGATGACCGAGCGACTGGCGATGCTGAAGACTAATTTTTTGGCGATCGCTTTCAACTTTCTTATAATAACCGAAAATATTTTTTTTAATTAAACGACTTTGAGCATAAGCCCAATTAAATTTACTAACATAGCTAAATAATCCCATCCAATCTGTATAAAACTCTGCGGCTTTTTGAGCGATTTCAGCATTTGGATAAATGGCAATCAGAATTGGAGTGTTTTCTAAATATAAACGGTTACTAGAATCGGTTGGCTCATTTTGCGGTTGCCAGAGTTGAAAAATCTTGCCACCACAAAAGTTAGCTTCCCCTTGAAAATCTCGCTGCCAATTGCGATTTGGAGAAAAATATTTATAACAATCTTGAGCAATTTCTTCGTAGTTTTGCATTGAATTTTCTGGCAACCACCCAGAGAGAATCCAAGCTTGTCCAAGGGTGATAGGTTGTTGGTTCAATCGTTGCTCAATTTCAGATTTTAAATGACTAAACTCCTTAACTGATTGGGGTTCATTTTTATTTATGACTGAGCAGCTAATTTGCAAGCCATAAGTATCATTTAGGCGGACCGGATAATAGTAACCATCTAATTCTTTATCCTGCTCAAAATCTTTTCTTGATGGAGAAATAAGTTCTAGATACTCTGATTCGATATCGCGATCGATAATTTGCACATCTTTCGGTAGTTTTTTTGTAAAAATTTCCTGATTATTTCTGGTTACTTCATCAGTCGCATTCAGAGCTTCCTTTAAATCATACAGAAATAGATCGAGAGTTGGATAAACAAGTTCGTTCATAAGTTTACATAATTCAAATTTAGATTTAGATCCCCTTTAGATCCCCGACTTCTTCAAGAAGTCGGGGATCTAAATATTACCCTAAAAGTTGTTTGACTTTTTCAGTAAAGCTTAATTTTTTAGCGATTTCTTCTGGTTGTTCAGCACGACTTATAAGAATGACAGCATTATTAATTTGTTGGTTGTAACCTGTTGCTTCTGATTGAGGTTTAAATCCTCTTGTTGTTACCCCTATTTCATTACTTTTTAGCTGTTCGATTTCGGTTGCTGTTGGTAATAAATCTCCGTTAATGTTTCCCAGAGAATCTAGTTTTAATTTATAGAACTGGTATTTTTGATTTAACTCTGGGTTAGAAGTAATCATTTTTACTAAAAGCGGTTCAGTAAAACTTTCCCAAGCTTTTGGTTGATAATCGAGTTGATCGGCAACCTCGGTTAATGTCTGCTTTTCGGTTTCACTTAGAGGCGTGTTTAACTCTTGGAGAGCTAGGAGGAAAGCTAGGGAAGTTGTGTTAATCTGGGTGTTCATAAGCTGTAGTAGCAACAGTAAGGACTATTTGGAATTGACAAGATTGCCAGGAATAAGTTAATTCTTTGTCAGAAGATATCAACTTTAATATCTCCTGCTATATAATTTACCAATAATTTCAGTATGAATTCCGAATGGGAAGCCCTTGTAGTTGGAATTAATCGCTATCCTGCACCGACAACTCTCAAAGATCTTACAGCGGCGGGGCAGGATGCAGAAACTATTGCCGGACATTTGAAAGATTACGGTTATCAAGCTTTTCGTGTCCAGTGTTTGCCGCAAAAATTAGATCAAAAAGGCAAAGTTAAAGTTGACTTTAAACAAGGAGTCAGATTAGAAGATTTACAACAAGCAGTTGCCAATCTTTTCAATCCCCCGTCTCCTAACGAAGCGCCAGAAACAGCGCTATTCTTCTTTTCTGGACATGGATGGCATCAAACGGTAGATGGGAAAGACGAGGTATTTTTAGCTACTAGCGATGCCTTTCCCATTGGAGGAAATTATGGGCTTTCGTTACGTTGGTTAGGGGAAGAAATTCAAAAAAGTGCTGTCAAACGGGTGATTGTTTGGTTAGATTGCTGTTACAGCGGCGAATTGATGAAGTTTCTGCCAACTAATAAAGATTATTGCTTTATTACAGCGACTCGTTCTTACGAACCAGGGTTGGAAATATCCCTAGAACAAGGTTTATTCACCAAGGCGCTACTGGAAGGATTAAACTCGGAAAATTACCCGGAAGGGATTGTTAATAGCCACAACTTAGCTAAGTTTATCGCAAAGCAGATGGCGCAGACATCCCAGCGCCCGTTAATTGCCAATTCCCAAAGGGCGATTTTGCTGACGACGAAATCACCCAAAAAACGGTTTGAGAATACTTGTCCTTATCGTTCTCTGTCTTACTTTACGGAAAAACCAGAAGATGCAAAGGTATTTTATGGACGTAACACTTTAACCAAGGAACTAATTTCACGAATTGAGAATAAACATCGCTTCATTACCGTTTTAGGTGCGTCGGGAAGTGGTAAATCTTCCCTGTTGCGGGCGGGATTATTGTATCAGCTAAAGTTGGGACAGGAAATTCCAGGGAGTGATAGTTGGATATACCTCGAACCCTTTACGCCACAGGGAAACCCCCTGGAAAATCTGGAAGCAGCACTGGGAAAAGGGACTGGGGAAAAGGGACTGGGGACTGGGGAAGAATTTAATAGTCGGTTTCAACCGACTTTAGCTATTAGCCTGCGAATTGATTCGCAGGCGGGCTCTGTGGGAGGTGTTCCACCCATTGATTCGCAGGCGGGTTCTCTGGGAGGTGTTCAACCCATTGATTCGCAGGCGGGCTCTCTCGAAGGTGTTCAACCTGTCGTCATGGTAATCGATCAATTTGAAGAAGCTTTTACCATGTGTGATGAAACCCAGCGACGGGAATTTTTTAACCATCTGCTCGAATTAAATCAAAACAACCCAAACCTCTACATTATTATCGGGATGAGGTCGGATTTTCGCAGTCGGTTGCGGGAACATCCTCAATTAACTGAACACATCGAGAAACCTTATATTAATGTCGGACACTTAAACCGAGAGGAAATTGAAGAAGCTATTGTTAAACCTGCTGAGTTGGTGGGGTTAGATATTGAAGGGGCGTTAAAACAGCAGATTATTAATGATGTCGAAGATTATCCTGGTAGTTTGCCTTTGTTGCAATTTACCTTGACGGAACTGTGGAACGAGGCGCAAAAGCAAGGGGAACAGTTTTTAAGGTTAGCCACTTATCAAAGTTTAGGGGGAATTGAGGGAACTTTGCAAAAACGCGCCGACGCAGTTTATGAAAGTCTTGGGGAAGCTGAAAAAAGTGTTGCTAAACGTTTGTTTTTGGAACTGACGCAGGTGGGGGAAACCCTGGATACTCGCAGGCGGGTTTACCTGGATGATTTAGTTAATTCTCATCAAGACTTGGCAATTTTAGATAAAGTTACGCAAATCCTCGCCAATGAACAAAATCGCCTGATTACTCGCACAGAAGATCCAATTTCTGAGAAATCAGATGAGCAATCTAAAAGCGAAAATCGAAAATCGAAAATCCAAATTGATGTGGTTCACGAAGCTTTGATTCGCCACTGGAAGCGGTTGCGGGATTGGCAACAGCAGTACCAAGACGCGATGATTGTGGAACGGGAAATGGAAAACCAGGCGCACCAGTGGGAAGCTGCGGGAAAACCCAATGATCCAGGGTTGTTGCTGCAAGGGGCGAAACTCGCCAAAGCAGAAGATTATTTGAGTAAATATAGTGAGTTGGGAATGCTCGATGGGGTGGCGGAGGACTATATAAAAGTTAGTCGCCAACAAAACAAAAACCGCCGCCGCCGACAACAGTTAACCATTGGGGGAGTGATTGGGGCTGTATCTTTAGCAGCGCTTGTTGCCATCTTTTTTGGTTTAGACTCGCGCAGACAAGCGACATTGGCAAACTTGCGGGAAGAGGCAGCCAATAATCAAATAAAACTCTCTGTAGACAAATCACCCACCTCACTCATTCAAGCCATCGAAACTACTGGAAAAAGTCAAACCTCTGTCGGAAATGTCCTGAGTGAAGTTTACTCCAGCCTTTATAACGCAGTGGACGAGGTGCGGGAACGCAATACCTTTACCGGACATCAAGATTCTGTCAGGGCTGTCGCCTTTAGTCCCGATGGCAAATACCTACTCAGTGGCAGTAATGACAAGACGCTCAAACTCTGGGACACTTCTGGCAAGTTGCTCAAGACTTTTACCGGACATCAAGATCCTGTCAACGCTGTCGCCTTTAGTCCCGATGGCAAATACCTACTCAGTGGCAGTTATGACAAGACGCTCAAACTCTGGGACACTTCTGGCAAGTTGCTGAAGACTTTTACCGGACATCAAGGTTATGTCAGTGCTGTCGCCTTTAGTCCCGATGGCAAATACCTACTCAGTGGCAGTGATGATAAGACGCTCAAACTCTGGGACTCTTCTGGCAAGTTGCTCCAGACTTTTACCGGACATCAAAATTCGATCAATGCTGTCGCCTTTAGTCCCGACGGCAAATACCTACTCAGTGGCAGTGATGATAAGACGCTCAAACTCTGGCCTACACCGGAAAATTGGCAATATGTGTTACAGTTGGGCTGCTCTCAATTGCGCTTGCATCCGCAACTCGCTTCTCCTGACAATGTAGCAGCAGCAGAAACCTGTAGGAAATATGGCGGTTGGAAAAAGACAGAAGAAGCTCACTTTTTGGTGAGACAAGGGAAAGCTTTGATGCAAGAAAAGGGAGATGGGGATCAAGCAATGCAGAAATTAACCGAAGCCAAAAAACTTGACCCAAATCTCAACTTAGCTGCCTGGAAAACTGAACTCGCTGCTGATTTAATTCAGGGGGGAGAAAAGCTAGCTAAAGAAGGTAACGTTAAAGAAGCTTTAACCGCCTACGAAAAAGCCCAACAATTTGACCCAAATCTCAACTTAGCTGTTGTGAAAGCTAAACTCGCTCCTGATTTAATTGAAGCAGGAGAAAAGCTAGTTAAAGAAGGTAATGTCAACCAAGCTTTAACCGCTTACGAAAAAGCCCAACAATTTGACCCGAAGTTGAAAATTTCTGCTGAATCATGGAATACTCTGTGTTGGGATGGTAGCCTCTACCGCTCTGCTAAAGAGGTAATGTTTGCTTGTGAAAATGCTGTCAAACTTGCGCCAAAAGATTTGTCAATTCGCGATAGTCGCGGTGTTGCTAGGGCTTTAATTGGAGATAAAACTGGGGCAATTGAAGATTTCCAAGCTTATGCAAATTCTCCTAAAACCTCCAAAGAAGATAAAGCTCAAAGGCAAGGTTGGATTAAGGATCTTAAAGCGGGTAAAGATCCTTTTAGTGATGAAGTATTGCAAAAATTACGGCAATGAGTAAGCCGATTTCTAGGCACGTAGTTGCGCTTTAGCGCTAAAGCGCAACTACGTACTTAATAAATGAGAATTTTTCCCACTATTAATTATAGTTTGCTGAATAAAGGTAAAAAGTAAGATAGGCAAGGGTGAAAGCGCCTTTTTTGCTCAAAACAAGTGCCAGTTTTTCAGACCTTTTGGCGCTTTCATCCTTGCCAATTTCTGCGGAAATTGTAGGGACACGGCATGAAAG
>NZ_JBHFNQ010000265.1:0-9132 GCF_041929345.1 Floridaenema aerugineum BLCC-F46 | reverse complement strand
TTTTATTTATTTTTTAAAAAAAAAAAAAAATTTTTTTTTTTTGTTTTTTTTTACCCAAATTTTCTATTTTGGTTTTTTGGTGGTTTTTTTGTTTTTTGTCCCAAAACCCCCAACAACATACACTTCTGAGTTATTTCTTGCTTTCGAGTTCTACCTTTGCTGGTGCAGCAGGTTTGCTCCGCTTCAGGAGAGGTTTGGGTTTACCATTAATTGCAGCTTCATCTTCAGCGCTGTAATTTTCTGACTTCATCCAAGCCGGACGAGTTTGATCGTAAGCCATTTGTAGCGCTGCTGCTGCGATCGTATGAACCTCATACTCTTCACCCAGTTTAGCCACAATCGGCAAGAAAGAAGCCATCCGTTCACCCGCCAATGCTTCCCGCACTCGGTCTTGCAATTTTTCCAAGTGACGTGATTCAATTTGAGAACGAGTAGGAACCGAAGCAATCTTCAAATTTTGTCTAACGTGCCGTTCAATTAACCGCAATTTCCGCCGATCCAAAGATTGAATCAAAGAAATCGCTGTTCCTTCCCGACCTGCACGACCTGTCCGACCAATGCGGTGAACGTAGCTTTCCACACTATCGGGTAAGTCGTAGTTAATCACATGAGTCAGATGATCCACATCTAGACCTCTAGCAGCAATATCAGTTGCTACTACCCAACGAACTTGACGCTGACGGAAGCGGAGTAACAACCGTTCCCGCGCTTGTTGGTTGAGGTCGCCGTGATATTCATCTACACTGTGACCAGCTGCTTGTAATTGGTTAGTCAGTTCAGCCGCAGCTTTCCGGGTACGGACAAAGATTAAAGCAGATTCGGGGTCTTCCATTTCCAAAATTGGCAGAAGCGCCTTGGCTTTTGTCCATCCGGGGGGCACCATATAAGCAACTTGGTTGATTTGCTTCGGTGCAGCTTTCGGCTGTTCTACTGTAACAGTAATTGGCGATCGCAAAAACTTAGTGATCAACTCCCGAATCATTGGTGGCATGGTAGCAGAGAAGAAAGCTGTTTGCCGTTCAGCTGGTACTTGCTTGAGGATTCTTTCCACATCATCAATAAAGCCCATACTCAACATTTCGTCAGCTTCATCCAATACTAACCAGCTAACTTGGTCGAGTTTCAAATCTCCGCGTTCCAACAAATCAATTACCCGTCCGGGTGTTCCCACCACAATTTGCACCCCTTGTTGCAAACGACGGATTTGGCGTTCAATTGCTTGACCACCATATACTGGCAATACCCACAAACTCCGCGCTTCCTTGGTGGGAAGTTCGCTAGTAGCACCACTAAAGTCACGAATTGCATTTCCGACTTGTAATGCTAATTCGCGGGTAGGAGTCAGAATTAATGCTTGTACTGCTTTTTGACTCAGATCAATTCTTTCCAGAATTGGTAAAGAAAAAGCCGCTGTTTTCCCAGTTCCCGTCTGAGATTGTCCTACCACATCACGCCCAGCTAACAAATGTGGAATCGCTTGAGTTTGAATTGTTGTAGGGGTAGTAAGACCCAATTTTTCTAATTGTTGAACGCGAGCTTCTGAAAGACCTAAGTTTTTGAAAGTTATAGTCATGAATTTGCTTTTACGTTTGATAAGTTGTTAGTTGATAGGTGTTTTTTTTCGCTAGGAACTAATGGCTAGTTACCACTAGTCCTGATTGTTAGCCATTAGCTAATAGCTATTAGCTAGTTGTGTAACCATAGAGGTCGTATATCTCTGCGTCGGTAATTTTTACTGGGACAATTGAACCCAGTGCGGCATTACCTGTAACGTAGACTAATCCATCGACTTCTGGCGAAAACCTGGCTGAGCGACCGATTAATTCCCCAGTATCGGGGTTTTCCTGCTCAATTAATACATCTACTATTTTCCCAATTGATTGCTGGTTCTTTTTCTGGGAAATAGGCTGTTGAACTCGCATCAGGATATCCCGACGCTCATTCATCACAGATTGGGGTAATTGATTCGGCAAACTATACGCTGGGGTTCCTTCTTCTGGAGAGAAGGTGAATACACCTACATGATCGAACTCGTGGCGCTGAACAAATTGTATTAGGTGCTGGAAATGTTCCGACCTTTCTCCAGGAAACCCAACGATAAATGTTGTCCGTAAAATGGCCTGTGGCAGCGCCTCTTTAATTCTATCAATGATTGTATCATTTACTTGCCCTTGCCAAGGACGATTCATGGCTCGGAGCACTTCTGGATGGGAATGTTGTAAGGGAAGGTCTAGATACGGTAGGACGTTTGGCGTTTCCTGAAAGGCTTTAATTACCTCTGGAGTTAATCCGGTGGGATAGGCGTAATGGACGCGAATCCAAGGTACTTCTACTTCTCCCAAGGCTCGCAAAAGTTCTGCTAGCTTTGGTTTTCCGTAAATGTCTAATCCGTAGTTAGTGGTAATTTGGGAAATCAGGATAATTTCTTTTACGCCTTCGGTAACTAGTCGCTTGGCTTCCGCGACGATCGACTCTATTGTACGCGATCGCTGATCCCCTCTTAAATGGGGGATAATACAAAACGCGCAGCGGTAATCACACCCTTCGGCTACCCGCAAATATGCTACTGCTTCCGGTGTGGTGCGATAGCGGGGAATATTTTCGTCAGCGATAAATGTCGGCGCTTGGGAAATTTCGGTAACTTTTTCTCCTTGCTGTACTTGCTGAATTACATTGACAATCTTGTGATAATCACCAGTACCGACGACGGCTACTGCTTCCCCTGTTTGGTTTTCCTGTTTTTGGAATCCCGTCAGTAGCTCGTTTTGGAAGTGTTGCGCCATGCACCCGGTGATTACTACCTTTTTGCCAGTCTCCACCAATTCAGCGATGGTACGCACGGATTCTTCCCGTGCTGCTTGGATAAAGCTGCACGTATTAACAATCACGTAATCTGCTAATTCTTCGTTGCTGTCTACCTGGTATCCTGCTTGTACTAACAGTCCCAGGATATGTTCGGTATCGATGCGGTTTTTTTCACATCCTAGATGAGTAATTGCAATCGTTGGCTGTTGGCCCATTGTGTGAGGCATTTAGCGAATTGAGAAGGTTCGTTCGTTCGTTTGTCGCATAAGCATTCCGACTTTTGTTTTGGCAAACTGGGTCTTTATGCTTGGGATGCGATCGACAACGGAGCGATAGGTCGTTCCTTTCCACAGGCTACTACAATGAGTAAACTGGTTCAGCCACAGGTGCTTGGGCATCCTTTTGCGGTAGCCTGCTTCCTGCGCGATCGCATCTAGGTCAGTACTAGAATCGTAGCGCAAAATTAACATTCTCAACATATCTAAACAAAAATTTTTTCTCTCATTTTCGTCAACTTTGACTTAAATCCCAGTAAATCAGAACTATAGTCAGCAAACTAGCTAAATAACTATCCCGAAAAATTCCACCCCTTAAAATCGCCTATTTAATTTATTTTCGCTCTAAAATACTCTCTTTTTCCCAAAAAAGTTTTGTAAATTTATTTTGACTTTTTCTGGAAATTTAAGAGAATTTGTCACTCCATAGCTGCCAAACCCAGGTAAAAGAAGTTAATGTAGAAAAATTTTGCCCAATTCTCCCCGCATCCCCGCCTCTCCCCTGGGGCTGGTATTGAGAAAAATTCAGTTACATACAATACATAACCTGAATCAAAAGTATCATTAATAACTAGTAAATTAGCGTTTATTGGTGGAAATTCTCAACGAAATCAGCCAAATAGAGCCAAGCAAAAATACTTAATATCTCAAGATTTTCCCAACTCATAAACTGCAAAAACATCATCAATTAGAACACCCTGAATAATTAGCTACATCAACTGTAATTTCTCCAGGGAAAAAAGGACTCGGTAAAACCGCAATTAATGAAAATAATTTTCGAGAACTACTCCGGGGAATTCTTTCCCTCACGGCAACGGGCTCCAATCTAAAAGTAAAAAATATTGTTAAGAATATTGATTATTTAGCTGCTCAGATATGGCACTAGAGCTAAAAACTAGGTTTCTGGCAAATAGCTAAATCTGAAAGCCTGAATTTTTCCTAAAGAAAATAGGTATTTTCCAGTCTTGAAGTAGAGAATATCTTTAAGAATATCGATTATTTAGCTATTAATTTAAAGCTTCTGTAAAGATCTCTGAGCAACGCTTTTAATCACTCCTTATCCTATGCTAAATAATCGATAGATGAAATTATAGTTATCTACAGATTCAAATTACGAAGGGTTAGCATCTTCACTCTTGAAGCTTCGATGGATGAGCCACAGAAGCTAGCAGGAAATAAAAAGGGATGCCGGAATCTGGGTGAAAAAGTGGCTCTAAATATAGTGATTTAGATTTGAGGACAAACAGATGACATTGAAAGTTGCAATTGCGGGAGCGGGTCATATTGCTGAAGTTCACGCCAGAGCCGTCCAAGCTCAGGGGGGTCAGCTAGTGGCTGTGATTGAAAAGTTTGCCCAGCAAGCTGGTAGATTCGCGCAAAAGTTTTCGATCGCCAATCAATACACCACTCTAGAAGAAGCACTGGCTGGGGCAAAGTTCGATGCGTTGATTATTGGGACACCGAACTTCCTGCACGCACCACAAGCGATCGCCGCACTCGGAGCCAAAGTACCAGTGCTGGTGGAAAAGCCGATGGCGCTAAACGCGATCGAAGCCGAGCAGGTATTGGAAGCTAGCTTAAGAGCTAACACAGTGTTAATGGTGGGACACTGTTGGCGCTTCGACGAAGAAACACAATGGCTGAAAAAGCGCACCAGTAAATTGGGCAGAATCATCCGTACCAAAGGATATGGCATACATACTCACTGGGGACCTGGGGGTTGGTTTACCCAGAAGGCTCTTTCTGGAGGCGGCGCGATCGCAGATATCGGCATTCATGCGATCGACACAGCACGCTTCTTGCTCGGCGATCCCCAACCCGTCAGTGTATTTGCTCGCATGGGTACGCATTATCAAGACTCCGACGTAGACGATACCGGAATCATCATCGTTAATTGGGATAATGGTACAACTTCATATATTGAATCAGGCTGGCGACAACCATATAGCGATGGCCCGCAATCGAGCACGCAACTCTATGGCACAAGAGGATTTGGTCAACTTTTTCCCACTCGGTTGTTGCTGCCTAACCTAAACCCAGAAAACAAATTGGTTAAGTTATTACCAACACGCCTGAGATCCAAGCTGAGGAGAAAGGAAGTTGTGGAGATCAAATCTGGATTTAAGTTCCCCCGCCAAGACCACTATCCCCAATCCATGTACGATCGCCAAATGGCACACTTCTTTGAGTGCATTCAAACCAACCGCACACCGAATCCCGGAGGAGCAGAAGGTTTAGTCAACATGAAAATCGTCGATGCAGCATATCAAAGTGCAACAACTGGGCAAGTAGTACAGTTGAATTCGCTGCCGAATCTGACGCTCCCAGCAATGACAACCTGTTAAGACGAGATGGGGAGATGGGGACAAGGAGACAAGGGGAAATTCGTAGGGGCGGGTGAGAGTAGATAACCTTTGTATTCCATAGACAATCTTTCAGCTCTCACCCGCCCCTACAACTCAAAACTCTCCCTACCCCCCTACCTCCCCACCTCCCCGTCGTAGGGGTAATTCATGAATTACCCCTACGACGGGGAGAGTGTCAATAATAAATTAATCTTGAGTCAGAACTTACAAAGTGCAGGAAGATGATGCGAATTGGAATAGTGGGAGCCAGTGGATTTGTCGGGACTCGCGCAGTGGAAATGCTGAATGTCGAAGGAACTTCAGAAGTTCGCCCGATCGTTCACTCTCAGAGTAGCGTAGAAAAACTAGCCCACCATAAATTAGATTGCCGGATTGCTAATTCCTTTAGCCAATCATCCTTAGAATCCGCCTTTAAAGGATGTGATGTGGTTATTCAGTCAATTTTGGGAACTCCAGGACTGATCCGGGGTACAGTTGCTCCCACTTACAAAGCAGCCGAAAAAGTCGGAGTGCGCCGGATTATTTATCTTAGTTCGATGATTGTCCATACCTCGGCACCCGCACCTGGGACAACGGAAGCCACCCCACCTATTACAAATCAACCCAACTTTCCCACCCATACCGCCAAAATCGATGCGGAACGCCAACTATTACAAATGCACCAAACAGGATCGGTTGAGGTGGTGATTTTTCGACCGGGGATTGTGTTTGGGCCGCGATCGCGTTGGGTGACAGAATTAGCCGATCAGCTAATTCAGGGTAGGGCTTATTTAATTAATGGGGGTAAAGGAATCTGCAATAGCGTCTATATTGATAACCTAATTCATGCGATGCGGTTAGCTATGACGGCAAAAGACGCAGATGGAGAGGCATTTTTCGCAGGCGATCGCGAACGGGTGACTTGGTTCGATTTTTACCGTCCCTTTGCCGAAGCTTTTGGGGTCGATCCAACGCAGCTGCCATCACCTAAAGTACCAGAGTTTACCCATAGCCGGAAAAAACAATTGATCGGTTCTATCCGCGAATCAGTATTTGTGCAAAAAACTTTAGCCACGATCCCAGAGGATTTTAAACAAAAGTTAAAGCGGTCAAAACCCAAATCAGAGCAGCCAGCACCAGCACCAGCACCAGAGCCAGCCCCAGTAGTCCCAGCCGTGATTCCCAAGGGAGAACCAGTGGTGACAGAGATGATGTCGATCTTACAACAGTCTCAATATCAGCTACCTTTTACTAAGGCAGAGCGGCTATTGGGCTATGAGCCAATTGTTTCTTTCGACGAAGGTTGTCGCCGTTCCGTTGAGTGGCTTTCAAGAATCGATCGATTCCAACGATACCTGAAAAAATAGGATTACACCAAGCCTGATAAAATAGGTTAGATAAATCAAGAGTCAGTAGTCAGATAAAATTTATTGACTAGTGACCAACTACCAGGACGCATTGACGAGTCCGAAAAAAGCAAAAATAACGTGGACTTGAAGCAAATTTTTAGGACACCAAATCCGATTATTGGAGTAGTTCATCTATTGCCACTACCCACTTCCCCCCGCTGGGGAGGCAATTTAAAAGCAGTGATCGATCGCGCCGAACAAGAAGCCACAGCCTTGGCATCTGGCGGTGTCGATGGGATTATGGTGGAAAATTTCTTCGATGCGCCTTTCACCAACAGCCAAGTAGATCCAGCGGTAGTCAGCGCCATGACCTTAGTTGTGGATCGAGTGATGAACTTGGTGACATTGCCAGTGGGAATCAACGTCTTGCGAAATGATGCTCACAGTGCTATAGCGATCGCCAGTTGTGTCAAAGCTCAGTTTATCCGCGTCAACGTCCTCACAGGCGTAATGGCTACCGATCAAGGATTAATCGAAGGACAAGCGCATCAACTACTAAGATATCGCCGAGAATTAGGCAGCGATATCAAAATTTTGGCAGATGTACTAGTTAAACACGCCAGACCTTTAGGTTCGCCTAATCTCACTACAGCAGTACAAGATACGATCGAACGAGGTTTAGCTGACGCAGTAATTTTATCTGGTTGGGCCACAGGTAGTCCTCCCAGCTTAGAAGACCTAGAATTAGCCAAAGCCGCAGCCAGCGACACCCCCGTATTTATCGGTAGTGGTGCGAGTTGGGAAAATATTTCTACCCTGATGCAAGCAGCAGATGGCGTAATAGTCTCTAGTTCCCTCAAACGTCACGGGAAACGCGAACAAGCAGTCGATCCAATTCGGGTGAGTCAATTTGTAGAAGCCATGCGACACAGCATATCTGGGAAACTTCAACCCCACCCAATGTCGTCAATAAAATTGCACTCTTAGTCTAATCATCAGTTAACAAGACTAAAGAATGTTGAATTGAGGTCTATAGTTCACAATGGGAATTAATTGGCAAACTATAGTCAGATTGTATGAGATAGCAAGGCTGTAAATTTTATGATTCGCCGACGTTCTACTCCTTGGCTTCATCGCTGGTCGCGCATTATAATTGCCGCGATCGCCCTTTTTGGAATTCTCGACACCATTTACCTCACCTTAGTAGAGTGGGGTGTAGTCAAAGAAGCTCTTTGTCCTACTACTAGCATCATTGACTGTAACGCTGTATTAAGTAGTAACTATGCCAAAATTTTTGGCATACCTTTATCAGTCTTTGGTTTCTTCGCCTATGCAGGTATGGCAGCTTTGGCATTAGGGCCATTATTAATTAACCCCCAAGAACAAAAAGCCTTGCGTTCCAAAATGGAACAATTAACTTGGTTGGCGTTGTTTGCAGGTGCAACCGCCATGTTGTTCTTCAGCGGTTATCTGCTTTATTTAATGGTGTTTGCGATCGGAAAATTGTGTATTTATTGTCTGTTCTCCACCGTATTTTCGATCGCCCTATTCGTAATTACTTTATTCGGTCATACCTGGGAAGATGTCGGGCAGCTATTTTTTACTGGTATTGTAGTCGGCATGATCGCCTTAATCGGCACACTTGGCGTTTATGCCAGCGCTAGAACACCCACCACCGCTGGCAATACTTCCATCGTTGGCGAAGCTGGTAGGCCAATTCAAAACACCTCTGGCCCAGCAGAAATCGCTCTAGCACGCCATTTGACACAAGTAGGGGCAAAAGAATACGGTGCTTACTGGTGTCCCCACTGTCACGACCAAAAAGAATTATTTGGTAAAGAAGCTGCTGCTGAACTAGATTACGTTGAGTGTGACCCTAAAGGCGTAAATCCTCGACCACAACTCTGTCAAAAAGCCAAGATTAAAGGTTATCCAACTTGGGAAATTAAAGGGCAGTTGTACGAAGGTACACAAACCTTAGAAAAACTCGCTGATTTAACAGATTACAAAGGCCCTCGTAACTTCAAAAATTCACTTCCAGGGCGATAAATCTGAGAAAACCTCTTTTTTCCAAAATCAACAATCTGGTTGCTAACCGCTGCTAGAGTGTTATCTCACCGTCCTAGGGGTAATTCATGAATTACCCCTAGGACGGTGAGAGTGTTATTTTCTCAAGATTTTCTGCAACAAAATAACTGGAATTTATTTCTGGATTATTTATAGTTCATAAAACCATAGACAAATATCTCAGGTCTTATTTTGTAGGTGTTACCCTAACTGGGTGAACTACTACACCCTCTATCCCATTGCTCGCAGAGCGTTTGGGACTGCTTGTAGTCTTTTACTCGTCCCCTTTAG
>NZ_JBHFNQ010000264.1:0-3571 GCF_041929345.1 Floridaenema aerugineum BLCC-F46 | reverse complement strand
GCGTTACACTGGCGTTAACGCACCCTACTGATGGTGGTATAATTCCAGTCCCTAGATGGTGCGTTACACTGGCGTTAACGCACCCTACTGATGGTGGTATAATTCCAGTCCCTAGATGGTGCGTTACACTGGCGTTTTTCTTAAATGCCGCAGGCTATACGCACCCTACGCATAGTCGCTAAAAGATGTAACAAGCGATCGCACCACCCTCCACCTATAGAGTGTTATCATACAAACCCAACCCACAGCACCCTACAATTAGTGTTGCAGGGGATATTTCCATGTTCTGAAACTTAGTCTCAGAACCGATAACTCACGTCGTTAAATAGTCTCCATGAAGTGCAAACCCGACCATATCGAACAAAATCATTGGAATGAATGGCTTGCTAGTGGTGTCAACCCTGACTTGATTTCCCTTTGTGTCAGCAGTCTCAAAGGTGAACGCATCTACAACTACCTCTGCTACTCAACCGAACTCCCGCGCAACAGTGCAGGTAGACTCTCCCTTGGATTTATCAAACGCTACGAACACGCTACAAATGGTGGTTGGTGGTGCAATGGCGTTGATCCCGAAACTGGGGAAGCAATGGAATGGGGATGTTTCAAACCAAATCAACCGCGCTTGGGTGCAAAAGACAAATTAATTAAATATGAACATCCGCCGAAAATTGCTACTAGGGCTTTTTTCTTACCTGTAACTTTGCAAATTTGGCGCAAAATTGCGGAAAGATTTAATTTAGTAATTCCCGAAAATATAGAGGTTTCAGAAACAGGTGAAGCGTTAGGTTTTTGGAGTTGGGTAATTACGCAGTCTCGACTACCTATTATTATTACTGAAGGTGCGAAAAAAGCTGCTGCACTTTTAAGTGTTGGCTTTGTGGCGATCGCTTTACCGGGAATTTGGAATGGTAGAAGAGTAGATCCAATTAATAAAACTGCTAGTTTAATTCCTGATTTACAACCTTTCGTTCAAGATGGGAGACAATTCGCTTTTTGTTTTGACCAAGATACTAAAACCCAAACTGTTAACTCGATTAATTTAGCGATTAAAAAAACCGCCCAACTTCTAATTAATGAGGGCAAATGTTCAGTTAAAGTAATTACTTGGAATTCTCCTCAAAAAGGGGTAGATGATTTGATTGTTGCTGAAGGTGCAGCAGCATTTGAGCAAGCTTATCATAATGCTTTGTCTTTCGGACAATGGAATTGGTTAATTAAAAAACAAACTAGTTTGACTATTCCTGCTACTGTCAAACTGAATGTGGCTGATTTATCTACTATTGGTTTAGAGTTACCCCAAACGGGAATTATTGCTATTTGTTCTGGTAAAGGTACGGGAAAAACTAAGTTAATTGCTCAAGTTACTGCGGAAAATGAAAGATTATTATCTTTGACTCATCGCATATTTTTAGGTCGTTCTTTGGCGGAAAGATTGGGTTACACTTGGCGGACTGATGCTGATAAAGGTAATGGTTATTATATTGATGAAAATGGTTGTCCGACTTGGCGATTGGGTTTATGTGTTGAATCTTTGTTAGGGATTCGTCCGTTTCAATTTATGGGGGCGACGGTGGTAATTGATGAAGTTTGTCAGGTTTTTCGGGCTTTACTTACTAGCAACACTTGTAACAAAGAAGGGCGAAGACCTGCAATTTTAGCTAGGTTTGAGGAAATTATTAAGGTGGCGGCGCGAGTAATTATTGCTGATGCTGATTTGGATAATTTTGTGGTTGATTATGTTAAAAGTTTGCGGGGTGAAGATGAGGTCTTTTTGATTCAAAATCAATACCAAAATCCGGGATATGGTTGCACTATTTATGATTCTTTTGATCATAGTGCGATCGTTGCTGATACTGTAGAAATGGCGACGGGTGGGAAACGATTATTTATTGCTACTGATTCGTTGAAAAGTTCTAATGTGTTGGTTAATTTGTTGGAGTCGGGGATTAGTCGCGATCGCATTTTAGTAATCAACTCTGAAACCGTTAATCTTACAGAACAACGGGAATATGTCCGACAAATCAATGAGAAATTACCCCTTTATGATATCGTCATCGCTACTCCTAGTATGTCTACTGGCGTAAGTATTGAAGCGGAATGGTTTGATGCAGTAATTGGCATTTTTTATGGCGTAGTTAATGATGCTGATATCGCCCAATCTTTAGCCAGAGTTAGACATCCTGTACCCCGTTATGTTTGGGTAGCTAAGTGTGGAAAAAACTTCTGTTCAGTTTCTAAATCTGAGTCTCCATTCGTGGTTTTACGGGAATTAAAATCTCGCTGGGATTTGGAAGTGGGATTAATTAGAATGAGTTTATCGCCGGAAATGTTGGCGGTTGTAAATACACCGATCGATTGGGAAAACTGCTGTCATAAAAAACTGTGGTCACAAATAGAAGCTAACAGTAATGCGGCGATGTGGAATTTGCGAGAAGCGGCGATCGCTAGGTTAAGATATGAAGGAAATCACCTCAAAATTATTACGGTTAATTCCAGTCCATTTTTTCAACATTTGACTAAAAAGGTGAGTAATAAAATACAAGTTGCACATTACAAAGCTGTGGCTAATTCTCGCATTTTATCGACTAGGGAAAAAGCAGAATTAGAATCTCAAGAAGTTATCACCGCAGAGTCAAGATTAAACTTAGAAAAAACCCAAGTTGCAGAATGGGCGGTGGTACAAAAAGAAGCAGAAATCACCCCGGAATTAGTAAAAGTTTATTCTCAGTTATCTGGGGCGATTTTGCGTTATGAAGATTTGCGTTATGGATTAGCTGTGGAAAGAGACGAAAAAGCGATCGCACTTCAAGCAAAATGGAAACTTGGTTTATTTATTCCCAATATCTACACCAAAGAACAAGAACGCATTGTGCGAGAACGTTTGGGACTTTTGCAGTGGATCGATCGCCTCTTAAGCGGCGAAACTTTAACCAATGAAGACTTAGAACCTTTAGCTAAATTAGTTTGGGAACACTACAAACAAGTTAACTTAATCTTAGGTTTGAATTTCAATCCCAATTCACCTAAACACTCTAACATTTATATTTTTAATCAACTCATTAAACAACTGGGAATTCCCCTGGAAACCATCCGTTATCGCCACAAGAAAGCAGCGACAGTCAGCTTACAAAAAAAACGTTGGCGACTTATAGAAAGCATTCTCCAACGACGTAAATTTAGAAGAAATAATCAAGTTGAAATGTTAAACACTGTCACCGAAGCAGAATTAACAAAACCATCCAATGCTAACAACTCCTTTTTTATCCCTTGCTTAACCAACTTTTCCTTGTTTTCTAGTTTAGAAAATCAGCTAAACTTAGAAAAACTGTTAAGTAAGTAGATGTAAATAAAGTGAAAACCAAGGCGGGAGGCGGGCAAGATGCCCGCCCCACAAGAAAGCTGAAACTCTTGTGGGGTGGGCATCCTGCCTGCCCCACAACAAAGCTGAAACTCTTGTGGGGTGGGCCCCTATCCTTAGATAACTATTATCACTTTATTTATTTGCGCCTACTTAAAACCGCAACTACACAAACTCTCGTCAGCCGACAAAGACTCATTAGAATGGGCATAA
>NZ_JBHFNQ010000263.1:0-2308 GCF_041929345.1 Floridaenema aerugineum BLCC-F46 | reverse complement strand
TTCATCTTAGAACTTTATCTGCAAATTTAAAAACCGCACTCCAAACAGAAGTACGGTTTTTAAAAACTAGCGAGTTAACAAACGAAAAAGCTGTTTAACGCCCCTTGCCGCTGTGTGACTCAAACAAAGAGAACCGTAACCTCGGCGGGCTTCAAATGGTGTAGGTTTTGGCTTGTCGGTCGTTTCTAGCAGCAATGGTAACTGCTCCTCAATCAGAGCAAAAACTTCAGGCGCTAGAACAGCTTTTAGTTTGGCTACAGCTTTTTTTACCGCCGCATTCCTCTGACTTGTCACCCAATCGTTATAATTGTACTTTCCCACGCGAGTGTCGTAGTACTCGCACAACTGTTTAAATTCAGCTGACATTATCTTGGGTCGCCGCTCTTCAGCACTGATTTTGGTTACAACCCACAAGTACAATGCTTTACGCGAAAGCTTGGAGCCAAAAGCTTTTCTCTGGTCTTTATCACCAGAAGCATTTTGTTCCCCACCATAGCCAAGCCGCTGTTTGAATGCCGCCAGTGATTTGGTGTAATTGAAATCTCCGGTGATGCGATTAAATTTGGCGAATTTTTCCACCGGGTAAATTTGCGCCAGAACAATCGCTCTGGTTCTCAGCCCAAAGTTTAACTTGTCAAATGCAGCATTGTACTTTTTGAATTCTGGGTTAGCGAGTAACTCAGACAATTCCGCATCCAGCGTCCCCTCCCATAAATGGATATCACATTGCTGTGATGCCAAGCGCCTGGTAAAGCTAGAAATTTCAATTTCATACTGTGGCGCAACTGAGGAAGAGTACAAATTTTCGTATCTAGTCGTTCTTTCTGCTGGAAGTTCGGCTAACCACGCGGCAAACGGTGAGAATCCTTGCACCCCTGCCTTAATAGAATGAAGAGCAGCTTCCGGGAACTCTACCGCAAGCTGCTGCCTTAATCTATTCACTATAGGGCTTTGGATGCGGGCTAAACTTCCCAATTGCAGATAAATCTGTCGTATCCGACAAAGAGCCTTCACATCTAGAGTAAGGTAATGCTCACTATTTTGGTAAGTCAGCAAGTAATAGTAGATAGCTACCGCGTCCGCAGCGTCGTTTTTGTTAGGAAGTCGATTTGATTTGCGAAAATTCGCTACTTCAATATGACCAACCCAACGAATTGGAATGCCCTCCGTTTCACAAATCTTCACCCACACAGCAGAGTAATTAGTCCCTGTTGGTTCCATGCCGATGTACTGAACTTTGTAAGTTTGAGCTAAATGTCTTAGAATTACTGCACCTTCAGTGTTGGCATATAAACGCAGTGCTTCATACTTACGTTTAACTTCTCCGAATTCGTCAAGTAAATCTTTAACGTCATCCCAGTAAGTCTTTAATTTACCCGGTGTGTTTGTAGCACTATCAACCCAGATGCAAATATTATCTTTGGAAACATCTGCGCCGATGAAAACTTCAGCACCAGGTGTTAAAAATTTCCGCCACAAATTGAGCAGAAAAGCTACTTTGTCCTGCTTCTTTTTTCTTTGATTTTCAAGGTTCATAATTGGGATAATGAAATTATAGACAACCATTTCGACAAGAATCCCCAAACGGTTAGCAATTCATCTTTAATCTTTTTGGTTGTCTTGAGTTTGGTGCTATCAATGAGCCACATTGACAGCAGCAAACTAGCCTTTAAAATGGGAACAAGTAGACAAGAAACTCGGAAGCTTAAAAAAGCCATTTCAGACTAAATCTCTCGTTCCCTTGCGGCGTTGCTAGACCCCGCGACCCCCTTTTCGGGGGTTTCGCCTGTGCTAGGTCACAGGCTCGTCAGGCGGGTTAGAAACGTCTAGTACTCATCATCTTCGTCATCGGCCTCATATTCCTTTGCTACAATGGCAGGAGAAAGTAGATTGTCAAAAGTAGGCATCATATCTGCGCTTTTGATGCCCTGCGCCGATAGAAAATTTTGAATCATGTTCCACCTAGTTGTTGCCTGATTGATTTTCGACTCAAGCTCTCCCAAATGTTTTTCTTTCTGGTAGATACTGCGGTTCAAATCATCAATGCTCTTCCGACGTAATCGGTCGATGTCCGCACGTAGTTCATTAAATTTTTCGCTCATAGATTCATCATCAGCGATTTCCACAGAAACGGAGATGACTTCAAAAACTTCGTAATCTATCTTGTTTTTGAACAAAAATGTTGAGCGCAGTCCCTACCTATAACGAAGTTTAGGTAGGGTTAGCGAAACCAACATAAAAATGCGTAGCAACGATTTATTCTGGATTCTCTTGGTTCTGCACATATTCTATAAGTTTATTTAGTGGT
>NZ_JBHFNQ010000262.1:0-7260 GCF_041929345.1 Floridaenema aerugineum BLCC-F46 | reverse complement strand
CGGTGTAAAATAATGGTAATAAATTCATTATTTTCGTTAATTAGGTCTTCTTGAGAATAGCAGACCTCTTTTTTTTTGACAACAATCGGTAAACCCCGCACGCAGTAAGGGGTTTACCGATTGTTGTCACCCCGTCAGGTCTTGGCTAAGAATAAAGACGCTTTTTGAATCGCATCTCGCCAAGCTGCCCGTTCGATGATTCGAGCGTAATCAAAATCTGTATCATTTTCAGATAACATTTCTGTTGTTGAAGGGTTTGAATCAGGTTTAGGACCTGTTTTTTGGTGTTGGGATTTTTTAGGAACTGGTTTGGTTAAAAGCGGATCGTTGAAACAAATTTGACCGTAACCTTCAGCAGTTCGTTCACCAATTCCAGCTATTTCTAATTCAGCGAGTTTGGTTGCATCTGACCTGCCTTTAGAAACCTGAAAAACAATACAACTTCCTGCCATCAAACCTACTAAAGAAGGACGGGGTAAACCCCAACGAACTTGCCAAGACTCTGTACGACGAGAACGAGCGATCGCACTAATCGTATCTTCATTATCTGGTTTTACTTGAAGCTCAATTTGTTCTGACAGATTTAATCCTTGATTGAGCTTTTCTTGTAATGCTTTCCGAAAATCTTCTATGTTAGTTGTGGGACGCAGGCGATTATCCCGTAATAAAACATCCGATAACAGCCAAACAACGAGTTCTAATGTTTCAGCTTGCTGATTTTTCCGATCGGTTTTGATAGGTTCAGCTTTAATATCAACTAAACCATAATCATCTTTCTTTGATTGTCCTATTTTTGTCTGCCCCTCGATTGATTTCCACCAATCTTTTCCCAGATAATCTGCCAGTTCTTTCTTTAATCTCAGATGTGCTTGGAAAGTAGTTCCACTTGCTATGTTTTGATAATTATAAATACCACCATTTTCTTTATCTGGACGCTGCACCTCATCCTTAATTGTATTATGAGGTGCTATGCCCGAAGTAAGTTCTTGATAGGTAGGTAAATCATTTTCAAGCATAGAACTTACATAACCTTGACGAGAACCTTTAAGCTGTTTTTCCTCGGGTTCTTTTTCTTGAAATCGATTGTAAATTCCCTTTCTCTCTTTCCAACCTCCTCCAACTTTTTCATAAAATAAAGCAAGGGGAACAGGTCTTCCTCTATCGCCACTTATTTCAACAGTGGCATTAGTCACGATGAAATCTCCTTGCGCGATCGCACAATACAGATTCTTGCTTAGTTTTTTCGCGACAATAGGGAGTAAATATGTTCCGGGAATATAGTCTAAACTTTCAACAACGTTACCGATAGTTCGAGAAGCAATAATAACCGGAGAAAGCGTTTTAATACTCAGCTTAACTTGCACCCATCCGTCTTGTTGCGTGGCTTGAGTATCATCCCAACTTGCACTATCTGTACCTAAACAAAACTTTGGAGGCTCTGCTAGGCTATTATTTTTAACTCTATCTTCTAACCAATCAAGCCAAGGCTTATTTTCGTTAATTACAAACTGGCATTTGCCTGCACCCCGACGGCGTTTTCCGCCTAATTTTTCTACCATTTTTGCACCAGCTAATAGAAGAGCATAGGCGGTCTTTTGCTGTTCTTCATTAACATCATAAAAGTTTAATTCACAAATAGTTTCAAGAACTGCACCTCCTCGTGCCACTTCTTCAAACCGCAAGCAATCTTCTCTAGCACAGCCAGTAGTGGGATCGATGCTGATTCCCGGTTTGATGAAAGTCAAGGTATCTTTAAGAATTGGTTTATTAACGATCGCTTTAACAAATTCGCCTGGAAAATGAGCGGATCTCACCGATACGGTCGCTGGACGGGGATGATGTTCTAAATTAACTTCAGCAAGTGCAGGTTGTTCGCCAAAAAGATAATTTACCCACTGCTGCCACATTCCATTTTCATTGCCATTATCTAACCCCAAGGCAACTAATTCACAAGCATCACGCCAGATACCTGTTAACGTTTTTGCAGGAATGTAAGGAAGTCCATTGAGATCGCGCTGCACTAAGCGGTCAACATCTCCAGGTCGTCCCGCACCCGAACCAATATGCCAGTCACTTTCTAATGTAATCTTAACTTTGAGTGAATTTGAAGGAATTTCAAGGGAAGATGGTGAAGAATTTTCCACTATCAATCGATCTTGTTTTAAAGGTTGCTCCTGCTGTTTAATTGCTTTAGATTTGCCTTTTTGCTTTTGATTTTTCTTATGCTTTGTCATCAACCTGTTCCTCGTTTAATTTAATAAATTCTGCGGCTTCAATTGCATCAAGTAAGCCAGTAATATAAGTTTCTGAATTATCTTCTTGACAAAACAGATAACTTGGGTTCTCTTCAAATTCTAGTTTGTCAATACCTTCTTTGAGGTAGCGCTCGCGAATCAAGCTGTAGCGAGCTTCTGCAACTTCTCGACCTAAAAATAAAGCTTCTCGTAAAGAATGAATCTGACTGTTGGGTAATTTACGACGATTATTATCATTTTCATCTTTAGCTTTCAAAACTTTTACTCTAGTTTGTAGTAACTCCCATTGGTGAACTTTAACCCAGTCTAAGCCTGTTGCTTCTTGTAAATTTGTTATAGGCGTTATCACATAGGGGCGACTATACAGTTTAGTTTTTCCACTATCTTCTCGCAACTTAGCTCTAATTAAATCCAAATCAACATTACTACTGTCGTATAAAACATGAAAATCTAATGCTGAGCAAGGATACGCTTTCCCTTTATCACCTGGTTTATCTTTGACAATTTCCTTAACTTTTTTAGCCGATTTCATTAACTTCTCGGATAATTCATAAGCTATTGAAAACCTAAAGTGAGGTTTAATAATTGTGACTCCTGCACAAGCCGATAATCGTTGTACTCCAAAAGCTGAGTTAGCAGCTTCTTTGATAATAGTAATTTTTCGATTTTCAACAGATTGAAGATTTTGAGTTTCAATTTCAAAGTTAGATAAAAATCTTTGGGTAAATTCTAAAGCCGATCTGCCATCGCATACCACACTTAAATCATCGCCTCCTAAAATTAAAGGGACAATAGGAATTAGTCCTTTACTGTTTTTAGGAAAGGCTGTTAAAGCTTCGATAAAAGCTTTCTCTGTGCAAATATCAAGAGCGATCGAAAACTCCCTTAAAGCATTTGTATAAACTCTATCATCCTGAGATTTAATATACTTGTGAAAATTTAAAAATATTTCACCTAAACCATTGCCATCAGCATGAATTACAGCTAACCAATCTAGTTTGTTTGAACTCGCTTCCTGTTGAAGATTTTCTTCAAAATCTTCTTCATTCAAAGCTCTAATACTCCGAACAAAGTTAAAGTTTTTATCGTATTGTTTCAAAAGATTTTCAATTCTCTTGCGTCCAATTTCTCCATAGCGTCGTTTATTTTTACTAACAGCCGATCTAGTGACGGATTTCTCGTCATTAGTTTTAGTATCTAAATAAGAAGCTGGCAAACCACTGGTAGTGCATTCATCAATAACAGGTAAGCGCAAGAAACGTAAATCAACTGAGGGTTTCTGAAAACGATGTTTTTCATGTTCTTTATGGACATCACGAACAGCTTTACCTAAACCAGTTCCCCACTCAAACTCATGAATAACACCACAAATATCTAAACCGGGAGCAAACCTTGTAGCTTTATGCGTAACGTAGCGAATAATGCTTTTAGCTATGTCTTTATCTTTGGTTAACAAAAGTGCTTTGCCAGAAGTAGCAACGATGATTTCAACTTTACTATCCTCAGCTTCAATGGGTTTATTCCAGCCTTCTATATCTAACAGCTTTTTCCGAAGCTCGTTAGCGCTAATGCTGCTGTCGATCGCGATCGCTTCTTCTACCCATCGACCAACTTCGTGAATTGATTCAGATGCACCTCGAACTTGCTCAACAGCTTCTACAACCCAACTTGTACCAGCACGATAAGTTAACTCGGATGCTCCGATATTTTCTTTGAGTTTATTGGTGGAGAAAATGTAATTTTGATTGCCAGATGTTTCGATGAGTACTAAAAACATAAAATAACCTACACATTTTTCAATTGCAAAAATATGTGTGGGAAGCGCGATCGCTCCCCTTTTTCCCTACTTCCCGCACATATCAATTAAAACTCTTGCCAATGCTTGCACGATCGGGCGAGTGGAAACATCCTCACCTCTTTCTAAATAATGAACGCTACCTCTGAGAATGGGAGTTTCTGTTTCGATGCGATCGCACTTTCCTTCATAGTCGCTATGAATAATCGCAATGATGCTCAAATTTAGCTTTTGACAAAAAACTTCCCATTCCGCAACTTTCGACATTTCCCCTGCTAAAATTACCGCATGAGTCGCATATTGCATAATTAATTCATTCTTGTCATCAATCTTTCCTCCTACATCAATTACCGTCAAAGGTAGGCTGACATTCTTCACATCTAAAGCTTTATTTTCCGCAAATGCCCAAGTGAATTTAGCTTTATACTCTTGCTTTAACTTATCAGCTAAATCTGGGTTATTGCGAACAGCTTCTGCATACCAAGCACCTTCACCATCAGGACAAGCCGTAATGAAATAAGGATAAGGTGCAATTCCGGCGCGATGAAAAGGTAAAATAGCTTGTTTTAAACCTTCACGCAAACAAGATTTTCCCGAATGAGGCGGTCCACAAAGAACAGTTTTCATGGCTAACAACTCACTTGAATTAATCGATTAAATCACCAAGTTTGTAAGCAGGATTATGAGTAATACAGACCACGTATTTACTGAGTTTAGGATCGAAAACACTAATCGCTCCATAAAGATGCGCGACTTTGTGAGTAAGCACGCAAGCAACTGGTAAGGAAGCTGGGCCATTAATTTTGAGCAAACTTCCCCCTTTGAGTTCTCCTTGCTGAGTCATTTCATCCAAGCGGGCGGCTGCATCACGCACAATTTGGTCATTTTGGGCTGGTTCACCAAAGTTAATTTTCAAAACTTCGCCCTCTAGTTCAATTTTGTAAGTGCTCATTGGTTTATTGATTTCAGGAATAAACTCATCATACTGCTCAGTTGGAAGCGGCTATTTCCAACTTAGATTAAACTAAAATTAAATTTCGTTCCGGTCTGCTAATAATGTCAGATCTTTTATTTCAAAATCATCCTCATGTTTCTTTGTTGCAATGCTTGGCACGAGGAACGCTCAAACAAAACCTGCTACGGGCGATTCGTTTGTGGGTATGGCTTTCTACTTTGTATGGCGATCGCCAATCCTTTGCCTTAGAAGACCCTTTCACTTATGCTAATTGGCGAGATGCTTTTTTTAGTCCCACCCATCCGAAAGGCGAAGCCATCCCCTCCTTACACGACTCCCATTGTGCCTGCGCTAGAACCACTGCTAGTTGGTTATTTGATAGTCAGAGCGAAGTTTCTGAACCTCAGTGGCGACAAGCAATACAGACCCAAGCGGCGATGAAGGAGACTCAACTAGACAACTTATTAAAACAACGCTTGTTTGGTGTAACTCGGCGATCGCTTCAGAGTGATTTAGAAACTTTAGCAGAACTAGGATGGTTGGAATATAAACAGCAGCACTATCATCGTGTATCCCAATTTCCTCAGAGTTTACCAGAAAGCCATCTGAACTCAGAACCTATCAAAACCAGTAGCTATGCTTTGAACTTCTTGCATCCAGAACTAGCAAATATTGCTCAAACTTCTGGACAAGTAAATAATGTACAAAGATTTTTCTTGCACGTAGATTACGTAGTTCCTAAAAGTACGATCGATCGAGTTGATGATTGGCAATACCAATTACGCGAACTTTGGGAAGCTAACCCTGTTCCCCCGCTAAAGTTAACTTATCAAAGCGCCAGAGTTAAACAAAGCGTTAAATGTATTGTTTATCCAGTTTGTATTTACTATGTGCAACGGGCTGTTTATCTCTGTGCCTTTGGTGAAACGCCAACTCAAGAAGGGGAATGGTATAACTATCGCTTAGATCGAATTACAAAGATGCAGCCTTTGACATGGAATCATTCCCATCTGCCACCTTGTCTACTGCAAGCTTATTCGATGCAAGCATTACCTCAACCAGATGAGATTGAAGAAAAAATTGCTCAAGCTTGGGGTTTTGATTTTTATCTACAACCCAAATGGATGCTATTGCGATTTGACCGCGAATTCGATCGATACTACATTCAAGAAACCTTCCGTCACGAAACTTTTCAACCCATAAGCTATCAACAAGCGATTCAACTTATTAAAACCCAAACTGTTAATCAAAAGCATCAACAGGAATTATTAAATATTCTCCACTCTCGTTCTCTTGACGATGCTTACTATCGAGTTTACTATCGCGATGGTGATACAAATGTAGGATTGCGTTTGCGGTCTTGGCGACCCAAAGGAGAAGTTATTTTCCCTTGGGAATTACGACAAACTTTGACTTTAGAAGTCCTAGCAGAAGCTCAACTTTATCTTCAGGAATTTAACTATGAAATCACCGATATTAAGCCAAAAATTTGAATTAGCTTTAGTGTATGCGACTCGGTTACACGCCGAGCAAATCCGTAAGGTTGATGGTACACCTTATATTGCCCACTTGCTTTCTGTGGCAGCGATGGTATTAGAAGCTGGGGGAAGTGAAGCTGAAGCGATCGCTGGACTATTGCATGATAGTTTGGAAGATCGAGGTGGCGCTCAAACCAGAGCAGAAATTCGTCAACAGTTTGGGGAAGAAATTTTCAGTATTATTGAAGGATGTACAGAATCGGAAATTATTCCTAAACCCCCTTGGATGGAACGAAAACAGCGTTATATAGCTCAATTATTAATTGCTTCCCCCTCGGTACGATTGGTTTCTCTAGCCGATAAGTTACATAATGCTCGCTCCCTATTGGCTTCATTACATCAATTTGGTGAGGAAGTTTGGACTTATTTTAAAGCTGGAAAAGATTCAACTTTATGGTTTTACAAAGAACTGATGCCAATTTATCGAACAATTAATCAACCCTGGATGTTACAAGAATTTGAGCAATTAATATTCGAGTTGGAGCATTTTAGCTCCATTAAGTAAGTATTTAGCTCAAGTTACTGTTCAACGTTTCTTAATGTGCTTCCCTAGCTTTTTCCTCACCAACAGTTTCAGCCTGACGGGGTGACAACTATGGCTAAAAGGTAGACCGGATAAGCATCTCGGCTCTTCGACCTCGCTGATAATAAGGTCGTTTATGTGGACTTAATGACATTAATTGAGCAGTTTGTTCATTCAATAAAGTCAAAGATTCC
>NZ_JBHFNQ010000261.1:0-4136 GCF_041929345.1 Floridaenema aerugineum BLCC-F46 | reverse complement strand
GGAATGGGGGGGGGGGGGGGGGGGGGCGCCCCCCCCAACCCCCCCGCGGGGATTGATTTTGGTGTTAAGACACGAAAAAATTGATAATATTAAAATAAAAAAAAAAAAAAAATTATTTATTTTTTTTTTTTTTTTTTTTTTTAAATAATTATAATAATTTTTTTGGCTTTTCTCTACCACAACCATTTTTTTTTTTTTTTTGTTGGGGGGGTTCCCCCCCCCCCCCGCCCCATTCTTAAAGAACTATTATCTCTTTATTTATTTACACCTACTTAAAATTCAAATACAGTGTTAAAAAATAACCATCTGGCGCAAAGCATTTAGGAGAAAATTCCGATTCTCGAAGCAGAATAAATTTATTATCTGGTTTTTGGGAATATAAACGCTAATGCCCTTTAAAAGGAACTTTTGGTAATTTGATAATAAAGCTCGTCCCCTTGGCTTCCGTACTTTCAACTTCAATCGTTCCTTGATGTGCTTCAGTAATACGTTTAGCCAAAAATAATCCTAATCCCCATCCTGTTTGTTCGTTAGCAGAAATAGTGCGACGAAATTGTTGAAATAGAATAGATTGAGCATCTGGAGCGATCGGATTTCCTTCATTATGAACAGTAAGATTGATGTGTGTTTTAGTTTGCTCGATCGCGAGTGTAATCGGTGTATTAGGAGTACCATACTTCACAGCGTTAATCGCTAAATTTTCAATTACCCGCCGAATTTCTTTATGGCTGCAATAGATTCTCACAGGAGAATCCGAAACGATGATAAACCGTTCTCCATAAGTGAATCTCAAATCCTCTACTAAATCTTGAATAAGCCTGTCTAAATCGCATTCCGCAAATTCCAGTTTTAAGCTTTGCCCTGCCCGCAGCCGACTTGCATCAAGTAAATTTTGAATCATCGAATCCATGCGATCGATCGCACTAATCATTCTCGCCGCCACTTCCACATGAGAATCTCCTCGTTCCAGCCGACGCAAAATCAGTTGAGTTCCCAATTTTATAGTATTAATTGAACCTCTGAGATCGTGCGTCAGCGTCACCATAAATAGTTCTTGAATATCTCGTAGCGTCTGGGAAAATTGAGTAGCAGCGTCATTAACTACTTGCTCAATCGAGTTGATAATGATGTCTCGTTCCCTCACTTCTAAAGGCGCTTCTTCCTCTAAAACCTCAAAGATCACCTGACGCAGGATATGGTACTCAAAGATGAGTTCACTTATAGAGTAGTCGGCATACCCCGCCCGCTCACGCCCATGTTGCTTGCCAATGCGAATGCTCTCTACTCGATCAGTTTCTATTCTCGCAGCTGTCCTGTCAATCTCGGTTGAGAGTTCATCTACTAGTTGGTTTAAATACAAAGGAAGCGAATTTTGCAACACAAGGGACTCGTGATGTATTGATGCTCCAACTAGATCACGCGCCCGCTTCTCCCATATCTGCATAATTCTTAGAGCATTTTGCTTCAGGCGGTCAGAAACTTGGTTAGACATCGTTATTTAATTCTCCCCATAAGTCAAGATAGCAAAGTCCAAAAATAACCATCTGGCGCAACAAAAGAAAAGCTTTTTTCCCCAAATTCATTAACTTCTATTTCCGAAAATCTTTTCACATTACTTTCTTTAATTCGTTGAAAATACTCTTCAATATCACTCACTCGATAAGTGTATAATGACATTCCTAAACATCCTGGTTGTGCTTGTTCAAAACAACTCCCCAAACTCATAGATTCTGGAAACCGAACTATATAAAGTCTACCAGAACGCGCCGCTTTAAAATCAGTAGTAGAAGAACGAGGATCGTCAAAAGCTGTAACTATAAACTTTTCTTGCGGTTGCAAATCAAAAAAAACTCTTCCCGCCTCCGAACTTTCATAACTAGTTTCCACATCATCTCTTACCCGCAACAAACCCAATGTTTCTTCATAAAAACGTAGAGTTTCTTTACTATCATCCTGAAGAATTATTCCCAAATGAGTAATTTGACTAGCTTTGAAAGCCGAATTTTCGTTAATCTTACCGTAATCTGGCAAAGAATAATTGAAACGTTGAAACAAAACTTGTCGGGTTAAAGGTTGCAGTAACAGCATTTCTCTAACTCCGACAGGTGGATCGATAAAAGGGCGAATTTGTCTATCTTTGTTATAAATGATTTCCCAATAAGGAAAGGTATATTTAATTGGTAAACCTGCCTTTGCTGCCTCTTCAGCATGATTTAAAATATTCATTACATCAGCAGTTAATGTAGTTGTCCAACGAGTGCCTTTCATCTTCATTGAAGTTAATTTTAACCCTTCATTTGTCGGGTTTTCCCACTGCATTAAACGCACTAAACCGTGATCTGCATCTTGATGAAATAAGCGAAAGGAACGTAATCCAGAATTAACACCATATAGGTTATAAACTTTCTCTGGTGACAATTCTCCGGTTTGTCCTATAGTGTAACCAAATT
The DNA here is from genome assembly GCF_041929345.1 of Floridaenema aerugineum BLCC-F46. Lineage (NCBI taxonomy): Bacteria > Bacillati > Cyanobacteriota > Cyanophyceae > Aerosakkonematales > Aerosakkonemataceae > Floridanema > Floridanema aerugineum. The sequence goes on along the minus strand of NZ_JBHFNQ010000261.1, from coordinate 1,686 downwards.
GTCCCCAATATTGAATTAGAGGCATAGCATCCTCTACTCCAATACATACCTCATAAATTCCACCAATTTTGGGAGATGTTTCCATAAACAGCGCCAATTTTTGCTACTGATTTGTTGTTAAATATTCTACTTGCCGAAGGTTCATAAATCTATAGTAGGGACAGGGCATAATTAATTTTTGTGGATTATAGATAATATTTATGATGCCGTGTCCCTACACTAAACGAATAATAAATGGATAGTAATAGGGACGTTGGGGATTACGGTAAACTTTTATTATAGCAATAATGGGCATGACGAAACTGGCGATCGCTAACAGAAATAACAGAGGAATACCAATTAAAATAAAAACTAGGAAGAAAAATGCGATCGCACACCCATAAAGATTTATGTGTAAATTCAGAGATTCTTTCGCATTCTCTAGCACAATGGGATCTTCATAGAGTAACAAAACGGCAATTGGTATAGCAATTGACACAATTAGAAAACTGAAAAACACCGAGCCATGACAGAGAAGCGATAAAATTTTTCTCTGCTCCTTGTTCTTCATAAACCATCCTCAGAGTTAATTTTTACCTATTACCGATCATAGAGTATCTAATTCTTTTTTTGTTATCCAACGTTAAAATTAGCGATCGCGCCATAACCAGATTTTCAGCGTATTAGTTATATTTTGGCATTGTTTGGGCGGTTTAGTAGGGGCGAAGCATTTGGGCGATAAATTTTGCAAGTTACTAAAAATCTTCGTTCCAAATGCTTCGCCCTCCTCCACTACAATCTCGCGCCAAGGCAGGGCGAAGCATTCGGAAAGTTAGATTTGGGTTGAGTTTCATAAATTGTCGCCCGAATGCTTCGCCCCTACAAAATTTATATCCGATCCGTCTAACCCAAAATATTCGCATACCAAAAGTTATACACAAGTTATATAAACGCATACATTTGTTAGTTTCCAACGCATTTATTAACCCTGTTTGATGAATTTAGAACATCAAACAGGTTGAATCAAAATGAAACCAAATCAAAAACAAATCCGGTGTATTATCATCTTTCTTGTCACAACAATTATCGGATTTATCGATCCGAGTTTTTGCACGGTTTTGCAAGTCTGCATATTAATTTGGGATTTGTGGGAGAATTGCGATCGCTAATATCCACATTAAAAACCTGTGAGAAGATTGGGCGGTTGAAACCGCATCTACACAAAAGAAGTCCGCCTTCGCGGACTAAAAAAAAGTGGTACGTCGAAACGTACCAATCCGTACCACTTTTTCATGTATTGTATGGGCAGTACTGGACTCGAACCAGTGACATCTTGCTTGTAAGGCAAGCCGCTCATATTGCTAAAATGGCTATCCACTAAGGTTTGCAGTAATTCTGCATATTTCACAATTGTGCCAAATTTTGTACCACACCCATTAAAAAGCTTAATCTCTCGTTACCCAACCTAAAAATGCGATCGTCGATCCAAATAAATAGCAATCGCATTTTCAGCAGCCAAAAGGCGATCGTTTTTAAGACACAAACGGGAGACTGGGGAACCTGGACTTAATGGCATTTAATTTCCTCTGATGATATGAGCTATTTTTATCTACCCAAAACGGTACAACCAAAAGTAAATAAAGATAACAGTTATTGTATTTACCCTTGGGACAAATCAAGAATCTGTCTCCTTTGAAGTAATTCCCG
>NZ_JBHFNQ010000260.1:0-59633 GCF_041929345.1 Floridaenema aerugineum BLCC-F46 | reverse complement strand
TCGCATTGATTCAGACGAAACGTTGGATACCGCTTATGGTAGTAGCTTCGGTAACGGCTCAATCAGTAAAACTTTGGGGCCAGCTACTTACTTCGTGGATGTCTACACAACTGGTTCCTCATATAACACTAACTACACTCTGGGATTATCTGCTTAACAAATCAGTAATTTAGGACTTACCCAAAGAAACCCGGTTTCTTGAAGTAGACAATCGCCCTCTCATCCTCCATCCCAAAAGCGATCGCACTCACTCTCGCCTAAGTGTGCGATCGCTCATATTTTGCAAATGCGATCGCCCTCTCATCCCCCCATACCAAAAGCCTCGCACTCACTCTCGCCTAAGTGTGCGATCGCTCATTTTTTGCAAATGCGATCGCCCTTTCTATTTCCACAAAAGCGATGGCAGCAGCGATGCGTAGCATTATTCTGCTGCTATCGCTTTTTTTCACTTCATCTCTGGAATTTTTTTGTTAATATGCAATCATGCTAACATATTAGCAAAGTTGGGATGTGCGATCGTGAGAATATAGGAGTAAGAGGAAATCTAAGTGGGAAGCAAAACTCAAGTGCCAGCCAAGCGACACGACCCAAATTACATTCAGATATCTGGAGATGTCCGAAAAGAACTAGGACTTCAATTTAAAGCCGCCTGTACTCTCAAGCAGTTAAGCATCGGAGAAGGGTTGGAAGAGGCGATCGAGATGTGGTTAAATGCTTTGCCAGCCCCCTCATCCAACAAAAAGGGGGATAAGTGAGAGATCCAGACAGAGAAAAATTTGAACTGGGCAATCCAATCAACGAACCTGTACAAGCCTATAACATAAAAGAAGCCAAACAGAAATGTGAACAGCTAGCAAGTCAATACGAAAGGCGTTTGGTAGAAGTTCGCCCTGAAGGTAGAGCCTGGTTTCGTTGCTACTTTGAATGAGGTAAACAGATGAAAATTCGAGAATCAGTTGGTCAAGGTGTATGGAATTCTTCTGTTGGGTGGTGCTGCGAACCCCTTGATTTTATCCCACCTGGTCATATTGCCTTAGCAATTGAAGCGACGACGCTAGATCTTGTAGACTGGGATATTGAAGAAATTGGACAAAAAGTAGGTTTTGAAATTGAATATCGATACACGGGAGTAAATGACCCCAAGGATTCATCTTTAGCTTGCGTAACTCAGTTTGTTGGTATTTATGGAGACTGGTCAAAACTGCATCAAGATATGGAAGTTCTAATTGCAGCTGGCATTCCGCGTCATCTATTTAAAATGCTTACTTCCAATGACGATATTGATTTGAAACCTGTAACAGAATACGTGCAAACGACTGTTGTTTAGGGTGATAAACTTGCTAGCAGTAACCAAATGCGATCGCCCTAACTATTTCTACAAAAGCGATCGCTTAGTTGTATCGTTGGGTATGCTACTGCTGTGCCAGCAAGGGGACTTTTCATTTAAAATATAGAGTTAGTTTGATTAAGTGTGGACACCAATTGAGCAATTAACCATGAAATTAACAGCAACCGAACAAGGCTTATTTATTCCTAAAGAACTTTTAGGAGAAAACCAAGAATTTGAAATTATTCAAGAACAGGGTAAAATTATTATCACCAGCATCGAAAAAACATCTTCTATTTGGAATTTAGGTAAAGATCCTGTGGAATGTGATGTAAAAGATGGCGCAATTAACCACGATCGTTATCTTTATAATTCATGAGATCAGATCGATAGTTGCTACAATATGCTTAACAAATAAGTCAATAAGCAGATGAAAATTAGAGCAATCATTCATCCAGCAGAAGAAGGTGGCTATTGGGCAGAAGTTCCAGCGCTTCCAGGGTGCATTACTGAAGGAGAGACGATCGAAGAAGTAATGGCTAATTTAAAAGATGCTATTGAAGGTTGGTTGGAAGTTGCTAATAGTCGTGAAGCAATTGCTTCTACAGATCAAGTTGTGGAAATTGCTGTATGAAATCTATTTCTGGCAAGCAACTGTGCAAAATTGTAGAGCAGAAAGGTTGGATTTTAAAAAGAATTACTGGGAGTCATCATATTTATGAGAACCCAGAATTAGAACAAATTTTGTCAATTCCTGTTCACCGCAATCAAGATTTGAAAGTAGGAACATTGAGAGCTTTAATGAAAATAGCACAGTTATCTGAAGAAGATTTACTCTGAGTGTGAATTCTTGTAACCTCGATCGCGTAAATGCTGAATGTCTTGTTCAAAGTCTTCAACATCATAGTGAACGCAAATCCCACGACTACCAAGAAGTTTCTGAAATTCGATTTGGTGCATTTGGGCGATTCTGCTAGCACGACCTAAAGTAATCAGTTCTTTTTGAAATAAAGCGATCGCAATTTCTCGCAGCCAGTCTGCTTCGCCTAAAGCAGTATTTTGAACGATTTCGTCGGGAATTTCCAGAGTTATTTGCATATTAATTTGCCGCCTGTAATGGGAATTTACCTAAATTATAGTTTGATAAAAAGAGCGATCGCCCCTAAAATAAACAATGCGATCGTATTATGCTACTCCAAAACCCGTATACTCTCGAAGATAGGGAGGTTGAAGCCCGAATACAATATCTTCTTTAGGAATGCCCATTTCTACTAATTCTTCAGCTATACTTTTATCTGTTTGATTGCGCTGAATCCAGATTTTTCCATTTTTGATATCTAAGTGGATGAAACAGTTATAAACGCGGCGATCTTGATTCCATCCCAAATCAATAATTAGATAGCGATCGCGTTTTTTATCAAAAACTACTTCCACTTCTATTTCACCATTAACAGGCGGTGATTTTTCATATTCTAATAGTAATTTTTCAATGCAGTGGCGATAATGCACTAGTTTATCCATTTAGCGATCTCCTCCTTAACTGGATCGTACACAATTATTTTAACCAGGTGTTTTTTTACTGAAGCTTTGGGTAATTCTCGCTGAAAAAAAGATTCATACGCAACAGTTGGAACTGCTAAATATAAGGTGCGCTCTGGCTCTATTTCTTCTAAAACTAATCGGTAATTCAAAAATTGTCCCAAGGCAGTGTGAAAATCAGCTAGTGCGGAATCATTCAAAAAACTTTTAACTTCCACTGCAATTTTTTCTCCTGCTTTTTCTGCTCCCAATATTCTTTCTGCGCCCAAGTCTATCTCAACTCGCTCATCTTGTGCATATTCAATTCTCAGAGGATCGTGAGTAACTAACCAATTCTCTTTTTCTAGACTCCGTTTTACTGCATTATGGAATTTATCTTTAGCTGCCACTGACTGAGACTCCAAACCTAATTCAATAATAGTATGCCTTCTCCTTCTTCACCTAATAAACTATTGTTGATTTAGCGATCGCAACGCATCTTCAAACTCTCGCAGCGCCACGCTAGAACCAATTTGCCAACCTCGATCGATGTATTGTGGAATTAAAGTTTTCAAATCATAATTAGGGAACCATCGGCTAATTTGAGATTCTTGATATTGTTGGGAATCGAAATGATAAATTAATAACTGATTTTGGCGGTAAACCCAAAGTTCTACAGGTGAAATTGCTTGATAATCTTCTGGTTTAGTGGTGGAAGTTAAGTCTATTTCAATGGCTAAATCTGGGTTAAGATCTGTTTCTAAGTAGATGTGTTCTTTGCCTAAAATGCGATCGCGATTATCTATATAAAAACAGTAATCTGGTTCGATTCCCTGGCGGTTAATTCTCTTCAACGTTACTGGTGTAAATGCGTCCCAATCTTTCCCCGCTTGTCGCAATAAAGCTTTGACCAAATCTGCAAGTAAATCTGCATTCTTAGCGTGTCTTGGCAATGGTGACATAATTCTAATTTCTTGGGTTTTACTGTTATAGCGAATCCTCAAACCAGCTTTATCTTCTCGACGCTTTAACAATGTCTCATAATCTTCCCAAGTTCTAAATCTAAGGATTAGTTCATCCCCTGGTGCTAGAGAAATGATATCTTCAGTAATTGTGGGTAAAACCATATTTTGATTACCTGCAAAGCTGACATTTTCCTAATTATAGCAAGGCTAAATTCACTCCAAAGCAGCAATTTGTTGAGCAAACCACATCGCCGCCATCCCATTTCCTTGGACTAACATTTTCAAAGTTTCTGATAACAAAGAAATTGGTAATCCTTCCATTATTCCTGAAAATTCACATTCTTGATATTTCCCATTATCTTGTAACCTAAAGGCTAATACTCTTGCACCTTGAATATCTACAACCCAATATTCAGGAATTTTTAAAGCTGCATATAAACGTTTTTTCTCATCTAAATCATTGGCTAAAGTTGTATCAGCAATCTCGCAAACTAAATCGGGTGTTCGCCATTTATCTAGGTTGATTTTTCGCGGTTCTCCTCTTTGCCATTGGGGGAAATCTTTACCGACATATAAAACGCGATCGGGCGCACCTCCACCCACATTTGGCTTCTCAATTACGCAACCTCCAAGATCATCAAAAGCTTGTCCACCTTTGCTACTAAACCAGAAAGCAAATATCATTGTTAGTAACGAGTTAAATCTAGCGTGGTTAATTCCTTCGTTACCCATTTCAATTAAAAGATAGCCTTCATAAAAAAATATTCTAGCTGATTCCAACGTTGGATCTTCGCAAGCAGCTAGATAATCTTCCCATGTAGTGGGTTGCCATTGGGAAATTGTGGGATTATCTAATAATGAAGTTAGGCTATTCATAATTGAGCAGCAGTATATGATAGTAAAGTAGGCAATTAAATCTATTATAGATTTAAGCTAAGTAATAGAAAAGATAATCATTGATTTATGAGTCAAGCGGAAAACTATAACTCGATCTATATCCGCAACATGGAAATAGATGACATCGCTCCAGTATATCATTTGGGAGAATCTGTTTTTACTAGCGATTTGTATCCCTATTTATATCGCACTTGGGATGAATGGGAGGTAATCGGACTTTACAATACCGATCCAGAATATTGTTTAGTTGCGGAAATAGATGAACAATTAGCAGGCTTTGTTTTAGGTACAATTATTAACAAAGCAACCTGGACTTATGGTTACATTATTTGGCTGGGAGTTAATTCTAATTTTCAACGTCGAGGTGTCGGAGACAAATTAGTTGATAAACTGGTGGAACGGATGATTGAAGATGGGGTGCGTTTTATGTTGGTGGATACCGATCCAGCTAATACGCCAGCAGTTAAATTTTTTACGCGCAAAGGTTTTGGTAATACCCGTCAGCACATTTTCTTGTCTATGAATTTGAGTAAACATGAATATTATGGCAGACTAATTGCTTATGAACGGGAAAAAGCGGAGAGGGCTGCATATAAGCGATCGCGCCGTCGTCCATCTACCAAAACCTCGGAAGTGGTGAATGAAGTCGCTACTAAAGTAATGGTAACAGACTCAGAATTACCCGATAACAATAATCCTGATATTTCTCCTATTTCTTAACAGATCCAAGCCTAATTTAAGGAAATAAAGATGCCTCAGCAGCAACCACAATGGCAAATTCAGCCAACAGTTCAACCGCCAGAATGGTTAATTAATGCAGTTAAGCAACAAGCACCAGAATTATCTGGTAATTATGCTGCTCAATTGTTATGGCAAAGAGGAATTCGTAATCCTGAACAATTAGCAGAATATTTAAATCCTGACCTTTACAAACCTGATAGCCCCTTTGCTTTTGGTGAGGAAATGTCTTGGGCAATGGAAAGATTGCTTAAAGCAAGAAATGACCAAGAAATTGTTGCCATTTGGGGAGATTTTGATGCTGATGGCATCACTTCTACTACTGTTTTATGGGAAGGTTTAGGGCAGTTTTTTGGGCAAAATACGCAATTATTTTATTACGTTCCGAATCGGTTTACTGAATCTCACGGATTGAACTGTCAGGGAATTGAAAAACTGGCTAAACAGGGAGTTAAGTTAATAGTTACTTGTGATACTGGTAGCACTAATTTAACTGAAATTGAATTTGCCCAAAAGTTAGGAATTGATGTAATTATCACCGATCATCATACTCTACTGCCAGAAAGACCTCCAGTAATTGCAATTATTAATCCCCGCAATTTACCAACCGATCATCAATTATTTAATCTTTCGGGTGTTGCTGTTGCTTACAAAGTGGTAGAAGCGCTTTATCAAACTCTGCCAAATGTGCCTCAAGAACCATTAGAAGATTTGTTAGACTTAGTGGCGATCGGGTTAATTGCTGATTTAGTTCAATTAAATGGTGATTGTCGATATTTAGCAAAATTAGGCATTGAAAAACTGCAAACAGATTTACAAAAACCACCAAAATTAAGGCGACATCCGGGGATAGGTAGACTGCTGGAACTTTGCAAGAAAAGTGGCGATCGACCAACGGATATTTCCTTTGGAATTGGCCCAAGAATTAACGCCGTTAGTCGCATTCAAGGAGATGCAACTTTTTGCGTAGAATTGTTGACTAGTCGCGATTTAAAACTGGTGGAAAAGTTAGCTGCGGAAACCGAATTAGCTAACTCTCGCCGCAAAGCATTGCAGAAAGATGTGGAAAAACAAGTCTGGCAAAAATTAGCGCAATCAGACCTATCAACTACTAGTATAATTGTCTTGACAGAAGTTGGTTGGCCTGTAGGAGTTTTAGGTTTAGTTGCAGGTCAAGTTGCCCAAGAAACAGGTCGCCCAACTATTTTATTAAGCGTAGAAACAGCAGAAGAATCCTCAGAAAATATTAATTTTGCCAGAGGTTCGGCGCGTTCAGTTAATCAAATTGACCTTTATCAATTAGTGAAAGATCAAGCACATTTGTTACATAGATTTGGCGGGCATCCTTTCGCCGCAGGTTTAAGTCTTCCCGTTGAAAATCTTCCCTTATTTACGGAAGCAATTAATCATCAATTACGACAACAAATCGCAGCAGATCCTAGTAAATTAAACCGAATAATCACAGCAGATTTAGAGGTAAAAGTGGCAGATTTAGGTCAAGATTTGTTTCGGGAAATGAAAGTTTTAGAACCTTGTGGTATGGGCAACCCTGTACCGCAATTAATGATTAAAAATTGCTGGTTTGAGAATCTAGAAAATTACAATATCAAAGATGCAATTGGGAATAAAGTTGCCTACATCAAAACTAATTTTTTAATTAAAGATTCATCAAGTAAAGTTGCTTTTCCGGGGATTTGGTGGGGACATTATAAAGATGAAATTCCTGAAGGGCGTTGTGATGCGATCGCAGAACTAGATTTCAACACCTACCAAAAACGCTATGAAGTGCGATTAATTGCCGTGCGTTCTTGTGCAGAAAAGGTTGATTTATTTAATAACGTTAATCAACCTCAATTAGAGGAAATTTTAGATTGGCGAGATGCAGAAGTTTCGCCATCAAAAGATTCTAATTATCAACCATTAATTGTCAGAGAGTGTCCAAGTAATTGGGATGATTTACAATTATGGTTTCGCCAAGCTTTGCAAAGTAACAAAAAGTTAGCTATTGCTTATCCACCTCCTAAACAAATATCGCCTAATCAACTTTGGGAAGACTTAATAGGAATTGCAAAATATCTTAGCCGTACTGGAAAAAGCGCGACACCGGATCAATTACAACAAAAATTAGGCATTAGTGATACTTGCTTATATTTGGGATTAGAAACCTTAGCTAAGTTGGGCTTTCAAGTAACAAATTGGGATGGACAATTTCAAATTACTAATAATCAGAAATTGCCCTCATCAAATTTGGATGGTGAAGTTGGTGAGGCGATCGCGCAATTTTTAGCAGCTGTCCAAGAAGAACAATTCCGTCGCCAGTATTTCTATGAAGTTCCTTTAGCAACTATTCAATCAGTAGTTTCTCGCACATAAATCCCCTTAGATCCCCGACTTCTTGGAGAAGTCGGGGATCTCGCTTGGAGATGGCAACTTTATTTCTTGAAGTAATTCCATTTGACAAATTTTGCTACAGTTCTAGGTACGTTATAGAATTTCTCTAAAAATAGATTCCATAAATACCCATATTGCGGGTATCTTTTAACTAACAACGCATCAGAAATTACATGAAATCTGGGCGGTTTCAATTCGGGAGGTTTATCAATATAGCGAATTTGTTCTGGACTAGGCATCCAATGACCAATTATGGCATCTTTTTGAAAGTATTTAGCCTGCACAAATACGCCTAATAACCTGTCAAAACCTGATGTAGGTATCCAGGTAATTGCACCCAATACTTTTGTAGTTTGGGAAAGGTCTACAAGTGCTTGTTGCACTAATTTATTGCGCCAAACTACATTATTGAAATTTTCAAAATGATAGCCTAAATTATCTTTTCTTCCAGTAAAAGGCAATAATGCAAATTTTAAATCTAACTTCTTGTCTAAAGGAATAACCGGAACTTCTAACAAACCTTTGAAGTTACCTTGCTGATAAGGATAAGGGTTTTCTGGAGTTTTCTTACAAATCTCTAATTGTCGAACATCAGGAATTTCTCCCCAATCTTGTTTTATCCGTTCTTGATCTTTAAAATCAATGTTTTCTTTCTTTAACCTTAAAATCCAACTTTCGGGGAATCTCTCAAAATACTGAATTGTTAAATCCACTACATCAGGATGCACAAAATCATCATCATCTAACGCTAAAACATATTCACCAGTAGCATTAAGTAAGCCAACAAATCTTTGCATCATTTCCCCTTTGTAGGGACTGGTTAATATTTTAACTCTCGGATCGTCTAATGGACGAATCGGCACACTAGGGTAATAAACTAAGACAAATTCAACATTTCCTTTAATTTTCAATAACTGTTCTAACCAATAATCAGAAAATTTTCCAGTCGTCGGAGTTACAATTGTCAGAGTTGGCTTGTCTTTCATATCATTTATCCTAGTTAATAACCTAAATTAGCTTGTCTTTCACATTTAAACCCTTTCATTTTCCAAACAGTTAAATCAACTTGGGAAAGCGGGATTAAATCATTACACTTTGGTTCATAAAATTGGCTGACAAAAGCCCAAATTAATCCGCGAGTTACATCTGCTGTAGTCACAAAAAATGATTCGCGATTGGCGGGAACACCTTTAGTTTCTGCTGCTACTTCTAATTCTACCCAAATTCCGTGAGAACCTAACATAATTTGTGCTAACCAAATTGCTCTTGGTAAATGGGTTGCTGAAGTAACTATTTTAACTTTTTTTACTTGCCATTGTTTGAGAATTGGTAAACTAAAATAGAAGTTTCCAAAAGTGGAATTGGCACAGTTTTCTAGCCAAACTTTGTCAATGGGAGCAGCGGCTCTTTGAAATATTAGTAAAACACATGGATCTAAGGAACCGTGAGAGATTAAAATTGGGATTTCGGGTGATTGTTTAGCTAACTGGGCAACGTGAATTTCTCTGGTTATACTTCCTCCTAATACGAGAATCGCGCCTACTGGTTTTTGGGAGGCTGCATATAAAATGGCGCTGTTATATAGTAAACAAACACCTAAGATTAAGCATAAACTGAATAAACCGATGAGTAGCGATCGCTTACCCAAAAACCGCAACCCAAACCTAAATTTATTTTTCTGCTTTTTCTTGGGTTTCATTGCTACTATTTTTGGCGAAGTCAGGGTTAAGTTGAGTTACTAAATGCACCAATTCTGGCAAAATCAATTTTTCCATTGCGAGTTTCACAGCATTACTAGAACCAGGAACAGAAAATATTAGTTGATTTTGGTAAATCCCCGCTACTGCTCTAGATGCGATCGCCCTCGATCCAATTTCCTGATAACTCAAAAAGCGAAACAATTCCCCAAAACCAGGTAATGTTTTTTCGAGTAACTGTTCGATCGCGTCATAAGTTGTATCCCTTGGCGCAATCCCAGTACCACCATTGAAAATCAAAGCTTGCAAATCTGAGCGTTGACTCAAAACCTGCATTTGCTCTCCAATTTGCACTGGTTCATCTTTGACGATAGCGTAAGCCCCTACTGTATGACCAGCATTTAGTAATAAATTTTTAATTAAATTGCCGCTGCGATCGGTTTCTTCAGTACGAGTATCGCTAACTGTAATTACTGCACAATTAACTATGAGTTTAGATTTGTCGGGATGTGGTAAGTCGCTCATAAATTTTACTGAACTAAAAGAAGGATGAAGTAGTAAAATTAACCTCATCCTCCAGTTTATTTATTTCATTCTTTTGGCTTGTTCAAAGCTAAACCATGTTCTTCAGCATACCGCTCCATAAACCGTTTAAACCGCTCCCATTGTTCAGCAGATCTAATAATGTAAAGTGCTTCTAATGCTTCAGGTTGACCGTTAATAAACTTAGCTTTTACTTCCCTTGTTACTAATTCCCCTTCTTCATCAACTAAATACATTCCAGTAATTTCGTCTGTACTGGTACTGCTGAGTGCTTTCGGTTTTTCAAAATAGAATGTCGCTGTGCCATTACTCCCATCCCGCGATCGGGTAATTCGTACATCGGGAATAACCTCTTCATTGATGCCTCTAGAAAACTGAATTTGAGCCATGATACCTTAATAGACAATTTTATGATCAGCCATTTTAGTATTTTCTCATTATTTAGAACCCAAAGTTCTAGATCTTTTGAGAATAGGGAATAACTGTATAAATAAGCACGTATACCCTAGAGGATTTTTCGTAAAGTTATTAACATAACTTCACTCAATTAACACAGTTTTCTTTCCAGTATAAAATGTTGATAAAGATAGCCTTTTTTCTATCCTTTGTTTGTTATCAATTTCGTATAATTATTAATTGGTACGCATAACTACGCATAACCTTTACTTGTTGGAGCATCGCTCAGCGAGATTATATAGGTAGCGTTTGAAGTGTCAATTTGCGTTTGTCCTGTTACCAAGTTGCTTTTTGCATCTTGGTACAGGTACTTTATTCCATCAAATCATCCGTTGCAGGTTCACCAGAATAAAAGCGATCGCTTTTATCCCACACTAGAGATAGCTTCTCCTATTTCTTTAGGAGTTGCACCTGTAGCCAGCATAGCTCGGATCAGTGATTCGATCGAAACGGAATCATCAGCATTTTCAGCTAATGCAATACTTGACTGACTGGCTGAAATTTTTTCTGCCAATTCATCTTGATTCATTAGCTTTTGTCGCCGCTCTTTTAAGCTGCGACTGAGAGCTAATTTAATTTCAATTAAGGCTGTTTCCTCTGGAGTAAGTTCTAAAAATTCAGAAACCGTTCCAACTTTCCAGCCCTGTGCTTTTAGACGTTCTCTCTTAGCTCGATCCATATCACTATTCCTCTAAATTACTATCGTACTTACTCAGTCGTTTTTGGCAATTCTCAATTACGCTAGCAGGTGTTGCTCTTGTCGTTTTATGGAAAACCTCCACAATGACAATTGCATCATCATCAATTCGGTAAATAATTCTCCAATTCTTGTCCGCATCCCGAACTCTTAATTCATGACAATGGCTGCCAATACTTGGCATTGGTCTTGAATGTGGCAATCCTAAGTTTTCACCCTGTTGTAATCGCCTCAGCAGTACGCCCGTCTCGATACGTGCCTCCTGACTAAAGGGCGGTGTTTTAACTTCACCGTGTAACCACACTAGAGGTTTATTATCATCATCCATGTTCGCTATTAATTATATTAATATATTATGTACTCTGAAATAGCGTCCCATCCAACGCAACATTTGAATTAGTAAATTCACACTTCCCAATTTCTCTGCTTAACCACATCCAATGGTAAGTTTAACGCTGTTGCAATTTGTTCGTCACTTAAGCCAAACTCCCGTAATTTATTGATTGTTTCCACATTAGCTTGGTTGTTACTTTCCTGTTGAAAATCAGCCTTCTCTGGTTGACTTTTATCAAGAGTTGCATTGGCTTTATCTGAACAAATATTGATATAGCCAATCATGTTATTTTGCTTATCATTAACTGTAGTATTTTTATTAAAAATAATCTTTATATTGCCTTGTCGTTCTAGCACTGATTTCAAGTTTCTTTTAGTAACTGGTTCATCAAAGACCTCAGATAACATTTGTAGCAACTTGTAACCGACATCCTTAGTATAACCTGCTGAACAACCATTATTTTCTGCAATTTCCGAATACTTTTGGCGCTTCAGTATTCCCTCAATAATTTCTCGTTGCAAGTCATTGAGATGTATGCCTGTTTTCGCGTATACAGATCGATCGACAAATTCCACTACTTCATCAACCTGCATAATCTGGGGTGTGAAAGCAACTTTGTTATTATAGCTGTCTTAATCTGTCTTTTTCAGTCTTAATCCGTCTTTTTCAAAAAAATTAACCAAAATTTGTCTTTTTATCCTGTTCAGTTTGGTGCGATCGGTCTAGTATAAGATGGAGTATTTCATTTGTATTCTATTGAATCCAAATTTTTCCTTTATTTAAGAGTTAACACAAAGTCATTAGTATGAACCAGCCTTATTTAACCCGCTGTATTGAATGCGAAAAACAAATAAGTTCTTCTGCCTACAAATGTCCCCATTGCCAAACAACATCGCCTTTTGGTATTACTTGTCACATCTGTAACAAGAAATTGCGAAAGTCAAAAGCTAAACAAGTTTTAGATTCTGATGGTGATCCTATATATTCCGCTCACGAAGAATGCCTCAATTGGGTTCAGCAAGAAGTAGTTGGAAACCAAAAAATTGTATACCAATGTCCAGTTTGTCGAACAAGCGTAACAATTTCACATTCTTTAAAAGATACAAATTGTCACAACTGTGGGCATTCTTTCTCTGTGAACGAATATTATGCTGGCAAATGTAAACATTGTAGAAATACGGTATTAAAAGGTTTTGAAGTTAATTATAATTATAACATTTATCATAAGTTGTGTGCTAATAAAGCCTATCCAAATTGGGAAATAGAAGAGAACCAAAGACAGCAAAAAAGAAAAGAAGCAGAGCAGAATAAAAAGCGGTTAGAGGAAGCAGAAGCTGAAAAAGCAAGAAAAATAAGAGAAAGAGAAAAAATGAATTACACAATAGCAAACTTGTCTAGTTTTGTCGTGTTTGGATTACCAATGCTCTTACTTTTTAGTGGATTTTGTGGATTATTTGTTGCAATATTTTTTGCAAGCATTGGCTTGGGTTCTGTAGGAAATATCATAGGTTTAATAGTAGGAATTTTGGTATTTATAACCTATCTAACACCAAAAAAATGATGAAATTTAGTGCCAAACATAAGTTATATCATGTCTGTTGAATTACCCACAGTAAAAACTCACCACGTTGTTGCGTAGGGACACGGCATCATAAATATTTTGGACAAACAGATAAAGTTAATTATGCCGTGTCCCTACAACTTGTCGAACCTCTTCTGGGAACTCCCTCAAATCTTCCAGGGAACTTCCAACCCACTCAACGGGTTTTAGCGATAAACTCATATCTGCAATATGGTTAGTTATGGCATATTATTGCAAATATGAAGCTTAACAGTAAACTCTATCCCAAAAATAACTTATAAGCAGGATTTTGGCTTTCATCCCAATAGCGATAACCCAAGGTATCAAGAAATGCTTGCCACTCTGCCATCTCATTAGGTGGTACTTGAATTCCGACAACAATTCTGCCGTAATCTGAGCCATTATTGCGATAGTGAAATACACTGATATTCCAATTTGGACTCATGGAATTAACGAATTTCATTAATGCGCCGGGACGTTCAGGAAATTCAAAACGGTAAAGTAATTCATTGTGTGCAAGTGGAGAACGTCCGCCTACCATGTGACGCAAATGTAATTTTGTTAATTCATCATCTGTTAAATCAATTGTTTTCAATCCGTGAGCTTCAAAAGCTTCTACCATTTTGACAGCATCGGCACGATTTTGGACTTGCACGCCGACAAAAATATGGGCGATTTTTTCATCTGCAATGCGATAGTTGAATTCAGTTAAACTGCGTCTCCCCATACATTCGCAAAATTTGCGGAGACTACCTGGAGTTTCGGGAATTGTGACAGCAAAAATTGCTTCTCGGTGTTCGCCTAATTCTGCTCTTTCGGCAACAAAACGTAGACGATCGAAATTCATGTTAGCACCACAAGCGACAGCAACTAAAGTTTGCCCTTGGATTTGTTCTCTTTCGACGTAAGCTTTAGCACCTGCGATCGCTAATGCACCAGCTGGTTCTAAAATTGACCTTGTATCCTCAAAAACATCTTTAATTGCCGCACAAGTATCATCAGTATCCACCAAAATAATATCATCCAAATATTCCTGGCACAGGCGAAAAGTTTCCTCTCCCACTTCTCGCACTGCTACACCATCAGCAAATAAACCAACCTGCGGTAACTTTACCCTTTCTCCTGCTTTCAAAGACTGATACATAGCATCAGCATCCACAGGTTCCACACCAATAATTTTAATATCTGGACGAATGCGTTTTACATAAGCGCCAATACCAGAAATTAAACCACCACCACCAATTGCCACAAAAATAGCATGAATTGGTTTCTGATATTGTCGCAGAATTTCCATGCCGATCGTACCCTGTCCAGCAATCACATGAGGGTCATCAAAAGGATGAATAAAAGTTAACCCTTTTTCTCTTTCCAACTGACGCGCATAAGCACAAGCTTCATCAAAAGTATCACCATACAAAACAACTTCGCCGCCTCTAGCTTTCACCGCATCAACTTTTACTTGCGGCGTAGTTACTGGCATGACAATAATTGCTTTTGTTCCCAATTTACTAGCACCAAGAGCAACACCTTGAGCATGATTTCCCGCTGATGCTGCAATTACACCTTGGGCTAAAATATCTGGCGGTAATTGTGCCATTTTGTTATAAGCACCCCGCAATTTAAAAGAGAAGACAGACTGCATATCTTCCCGCTTTAGCAGGATTTTATTGTTTAGTCTTTGAGAAAGATTAGGGGCGTATTCTAAAGGAGTTTCTTGGGCTACATCATAGACACGGGCGGTGAGAATAAGTTGGAGGTAATCGCAAAACATGGGATTGATTGGTTAGCAAAGGAGGGATGGACTATAATTTTACTTTACTAGTAGCTACTTTTGTAAGGAGTTTTATGGCACTTACTTGATATAATTATAGACGGAGAGACTTTCTTTAATGGTCTTGGAATGAACAGCAAATCGAATGAAACGCCCGAAGCTAATCTTTATCAAGATTAAGCTTGCAATAGATATTGATCGTGGCATTCTTGCAAGCGGGAGAGAACTTGATGCAGATTGTAAAGCGGTGTTGTGAAAGATTATTCTAGGAAAGATAAGTATAGTAGGTAGCAAGTAGAAGGTCTGTTGACGCAGGCAGAGATTGCGTGTTAGAAATATGGGCAAGGAAAGCCTCATACTACTCGCAAGAAAATGTATGGATATAGTTATTGAACTTCTTAAATCTTTATTTTTACCTATAGCCAGGTTCATCTTGGATTTGTTCAGGGTTTATATAGATACAAAAAAGCTTTTTCCAGAAAAACCAAGAAATACACAGCCAGAAACATCAAAGACAGAATTAGAGCAGGCAAATGAAAGAGGAGTAAGTTTAGCGAAGGAATATTTTTACATTGAAAACTATAGTGAAGCAAAGAATGTTTTAGTGGAGGTACTTTCGAGGGACAATGAATGCTATCCAGCATTAGATTTAATGGTTAAGGTATTAATTCAACTAAAGGAATATGAAATATCGCTTAAATACTTCGTGAGGCTTTTTAAAAAAGCCCGAAATCTTAGAATCGATCATAAGCTAAAATTTTCCGAAACTAGGCAAGCTTATAGTATGGTATTGCTTGAGCTGGGGCAATATGAAGAAGCTGTTGTTTCATGTACTAAAGCTATTGAACTTAATCGCTATGACACTAGGAGTTGGTACATCCAAGCAAAAAGCCTACAGGAGTTGCAAGAGTTTGAAAAAGCAATCAAGTCATATAATGAAGTTCTCAAATTCAATCCTAATAATCAAGAAGCTAAAACTAACCTAAATATTTGTAAGCAAAAACTTTCAAAATCAACTGTTGCGAAACCACCATCAACTGTCTTTACGCCTCTAGCTCCTACTTTAAAACCTCCATCCAAACAAAAAGGGTATCCCAATACAAGCACTCCACCTTCAGTGCAGGAAAAGCATAAAACAGAGGTATTTAGGTATAGAATAATTCCACCTTCAGTGCAAGAAAAGCATAAAACAGAGGTATTTAGGTATAGAATAATTCCACCTTCAGTACAGGAAAAGCATAAAACAGAGGTAGTTAATTTGCCAGTGCTGAAGATTGGCTCGTATGGAGGGCAGGTGTATAGATTGAAAGAGCGGCTACAAAAACTCGGCTTTTTCAAAGGTAATATATTAGATGGAATGTTCGACTCAATCACTCAAGAGGCTGTCAGGAATGCTCAACGCCACTATGGTCTTAATCCTAATGGCATTGTCGGCTCTGATACTTGGACTGTATTGTTGAAGTAATGAGCGATCACTAATCTAATCTTTATGGCTCTCCCGGATGTTTGGTGCAAAAAGTAGTTGTTGATACATTTTTCCCGGACAATGAAGGCTGAAAACCTTGATGCAGCTAAATAATAAGCTTACGTTATCACCACAAGTACAGGAGAGCCCGGTTAACAATATTCCTAACTCTCACTAGTTTCTGTTACTTCAAACTCAACTTTATCATAAATATCTGCTAAGGTTATTTCTAAGGAAAGGGTATTTAACGAGATGGTTTCATTTAGCTCGTCATATTCGGAAAATATCCAGGTTTTGCGATCGGTCCTAAAATACTGCTCAATGTGCATTTTGTACTGGTCAATTAAAAGATATTCCTGAAAGCTGGGAATAGTGCGATAAGCGGCAAATTTTTCATCCTTATCATAATTTCTGGTAGAATCTGACAAAACTTCAGCAATAAATAAAGGATTAGTAACAGTATCTTTTCGCCCTTCTTGCAATTGCAATTCACCTTGAACTACCATTACATCAGGATAAGTATAGATGCGTTTTTCAGGAATCCAAATTCGTTGATCTGTAACAAAAGCCCTATAGGGTTGACGCTTGAGTGCAAAATTTAATGCAGCATAAAAATTGCCAGCAATTGTATTATGATTTGGCATCCCACCAGCCATAGGAACTATTTCTCCATTAATATATTCATGACGTTGTTCTGAATTCACCTCTAAATTGAGATATTCTTCAGCAGTGTAATATTTTTTTTCTTCAGCTTGCATAAGCATATAATTTTCTCCTTTTAACCAACATTGTAAGGTGCGTTAAGTTAAGCCATAACGCACCTTCAATTAACAATTTATGATGCGTTAATGCAGTTTAACGCACCCGATAATTTATGGGGTTGCCACGATCGCAACGGGTCGCGGAGGAATTTCATTATAGTGGGAGTTTATCCAGCAAATCGGTAAAGGTTCGCCGGAAGGAAACATCAATTCTGATTTAGGGAACATTTCCGGGTCTTGCATTTCTTCCCCTGCGTGAGATTGACCTGTAACCTCAGTTTTACAAGGGTTATAAAGATCTACGATCGTCAATACTTCAATCAAATCCCCGGTTTGCTTCTGTTTGAGAAACATAACGCCTCCAGGTTAAATACGCCTCTAATTATTAGATAGCACATTTTCATTAGCAAAGATGTTAAATTTTGTCAATGGTAAAAATGATGAAAAGAGAACAAATCAATTGAGTTTTATTAAGGGTTTACACTGAGTTAATCAGGTAAGGCAAATCCTGTGCGAGGATCGCGGATATACAAACCGAGAACTAAAGAATTCATAACTGTATCCCATACTGGTGTTAGCTTTTCTGCTTGATCTGCCCAAAAATCGAAGGTAATTAAACATTGCACGCCAGAACCTAAACCAATGCAAATTCGGGAAAATGCTTCACGGTTTTCGTTGGGGTCAATAAATTTAATTTCTGTCCAAACGACACGGGCGGTTTGACGTTTAAATTGGATGATTTCTCCTTGTGCGATCGGGTTGCGTTCATCATCTCGAACGATCTGCTTTAATAGGGGAACTAAGGGAAATTCTGACCAATCGCCTTGGGGAAGTAAATTATAAGAAGCTTCTAAGCGACAATCATCATTTGGTGGTTTTTTGTCTAAAAACCGAAATGACTTGGTATCTGGTTCAAAATGCCAATCTTGGGGCACATCGAAGCGTACCGCCCCTCTTCCAGCAACAAAGATGCGAGTTCCTGGGGTTGATTTCCAGTTGTGGTCTTCTTTTAACTCTAGAGTTTCTTTGATCCATTGGAGATTGTGCTTTTTACCTTTCTTAGCCATAAATACTCCATTGTTGACTTCTCTATATTGTGCCGTAGGTTGGGCGATTCGTTTAAAATGTGATGGTCGCACATTAATGGTACTGTTTATGAGTCAGCTACCAACGCAACTGCTAACGGATACTTGGCTAAATGCGACTTGGGAAGAATATTTGCAGGTAGTTTGCGATCGCACTTACGAAAAAGCCAAAAGCTATTATTACAAAGGACGCATGAGGTTGGAAATGTCTGCACTTGGTAATCCCCATTCTCGCGATCATGCCATTATTATTTATGCTATTTGCCTTTTTGCAGGACTGAACGAGATTAACCTAGATAGTCATGATAACTGCACTTATCGCAAAACAGGCTACGAGGAAGCACAACCGGATGTCTCATTTTATGTGGGAGAAAATGCAGAAATTGTACCTTGGGAAACAACTATCATCGATCTTGATATTTATCCACCGCCTGATTTAGTGATTGAAGTTGCCTATACTTCTTTAGCTGATGATAAAGGTGAGAAACGGTTACTTTACGAATCTTTGGGAGTGCGGGAATATTGGATTATTGATGTTCAAAATGTGGAAATAATTGCCTTTGAAATTTTGGATAGGGGTAGTCGAAGGATCGATCGATCTCAGGTAATTACTGGTTTGGAAATTGCACTTTTAGAAACAGCTTTGCGGCGCAGTCGAGAAATGAATCATGGTAAAGTTAGTGCTTGGTTGTTGACGCAGTGGCAAAGTTGATGATGTCAGCAGAAACAAAATTTAGTATAAAATTATGAACCAGCATCCATTTAACAATTCCGAAGATGATGACTCTAACGGCTTGGGTAAGATAAATAAGACTCAACAGCCGATTAATCAAGAAGTAGAACCAACGAATACGCAGAGTAAAGAAGTAAAAACAGCGAAACAGAGTTTAAAACGTCTCACCTTAATTTTGATTGCTATTGGTGTTACTTTGGGAGCAATTTTAGCTGTAGGTGTGATTACTTTTCTCAATCGCTATAATCTGTTTGATGTTCCGACTCAGGTAGATCAACCTTCTAAGTAAGTAACATTTGGGAAATACATTCAGTTTAACTCAAATCTTCCACCACTCCCAAAATCCGCCTGCCTTATCAATTCGCTTTTCTTATAGCTAAAGTCCTCTATCATAGGACTGAAACGTAAGTATTTAGTCCATTTTAATGGAGTTGAGCTATTAGCCCGGAAATTGATTTCTGGGCGGGCTAAAATCGCAGGTTCAAGATCTCAGTTTAAGTCAGTAAGCGATCGCCTTTAACTTATTTTCTCCTCTTCTTAAAGACAGATGAACTTTGCGGATCTATAAGTCAACATCAAGTCATTAAAGTTATAGGAGAAAATCATGCCGTTAGAGGGTGTAATTTTAGACGTAGATGGAACTCTGGTTTTAAGCAATGATGCTCACGCCCAAGCTTGGGTAGAAGCATTTGCTGACTATGGTTATGAAATAAAATTTGCAGAAGTGCGCCCTTTAATTGGTATGGGTAGCGATCAATTAATTCCCAAGTTGATATCAGAACTCAATGGTAAGGAAGAGATTTGCAAAAAACTTTCCGATCGCCGCAAGGAGTTGATTATTAATAAATTTTCTTCTGAGTTAGTTGCTACCAATGGTTCGCGAGAATTGGTGCAAAAAATGAAAGAAGATGGGTTACATTTAATTATTGCTAGTTCAGCTACTTCACAAGAAATGGATGTTTTGTTAAAAATTGCTCGTGTGGATGATTTAATTCCAGAACATACAACTTCTAGCGATGCGGAAAATTCAAAACCTGCACCGGATATTGTGGAAGTTGCTTTGCAAAAAGCTGATTTAGAACCTGATAAAGCGGTAATGTTAGCTGATACTCCCTACGATATTGAATCTGCTGGAAAAGCGGGTGTAGGAGTGATTGCTTTTCGCACTGGTGGTTTTAGTGATGAGGAATTATCTGGTGCGATCGCAATTTACAATGATCCTGCTGATTTGCTGCGACAGTACGATCGATCTCCCTTGGCTAAAATGGCTTGATAGTTATTGATAAACTCAGATCTTGCACCTGTCGTTTTAGCCCGCCTGCGAATCAATTCGCAGGCTAATAGCTTAACTCCACTGAAGTGGACTGAAAGCTTTTAATTTCAGCTGTTTTCATAACTCGATTCCTCAAATTGTTAGTAATTTAGTTATACCAAATTCATACCCAGTTTAGAAATGGAGGAAAAGGGCGATCGCTATTTACAACGATCCAGTTAATTGGTGGTGATAGTGCGATCGATCTCCCTTGGCTAAAATGGCTTCTTAGCCATTTCTAAAATCAAGGAAAGTACCTGTAGGCTTCTTTCCGATGGAGAACTCTTACAAAGACAACAACATTCTGGCTAATAACAATACCAATTCTGTAGTCTCCAACTCGAATGCGGTAGTAGTCTCCTTCTGCTTTGAGTTTTTTAATATTGCTCACATTTTCTAAGTTTTCAGCCGCTTCAATTTCCAAGATTACCGCTTTAATTCTTGTGAGCAAAGCCTCATCTCGAAGCTTGCTTAAGTCTTTTTCAAAACTTTTTCTAAATTCAACCTCCATAGCTAAGGCTCCAGAATCTTAAAAATAGCTTCTCTGCTAACAGTTTCGGTTTCTTCTCCTTCTTGTATTGCTCTTTCCATAGCAATATCTTCGATAATTTCTGAAAACAGTTGATAAAATTCTTCTCGATTCTCTTGAAATAGTTCAATAATCGTAGCTTTTAGTACTTCCTTGAATTGGTCTGAATGAAGGGTTATTTCAGTCATTTTTCCTCCGTATTTATTGAGTTTTATTTGTTAAGTCAATACTTAACTGCCAGTTCTACTTCCATTTTTAGCATAGGTAGAATCAGAGATGTGACGGGGCGATCGCAATTTACGATGATCCAGTTAATTGGTGGTGATAGTGCGATCGATCTCCCTTGGCTAAAAAAGCTTGATAACATTAAAAACAGTCGCTTTGCGTAGCTCTGGCGTAAATAAAGTGATAAATAAACCTGATTAATTAATAAACTGCTTACCCCATAAGGAATCCCTGTCCCTAGTCCCTAGAGCGCCAGTCCAGTAGAATAAATTGACAAAAAGAACGAAATATGGGTTATGTAGGGGCGAAGCATTTGGGCGACAATTTATTGCACAGAACCCAAGATTTTCTGTCCAAATGCTTCGCCCTGCCGGGGTCTAAAGCCAAGCCCACATTATGTTGCTTTTGTCAACCTCTTTTACTGGACTGGCGCTCTAGTGCCCCATCCCCAAAACTTAAAAATTTGTGAACTGTCCGGGCTGCTGGTTGTTCATCCTGAAGTGTATATATGTAGTCTTTAATGATGGTTTAGCGATCGGCGATGACTGAGGAAGAATTGCTGGGGGTAATTGAACAGGCGGCGAGGGAGGGATGGACGGAACTCGACCTCTCTGGCAAGGATTTGACGGTTTTACCGCGAGAGATTGGCAAGTTGACTCAACTTAAAAAATTGATTCTCGGTAAATATGACAAGACCGCCAAGCTTTTCGCTGATGAATTCTATCGTACCTTGGCGCTAGGTTGGCCTGTAGATGCAGCCATTCAAACAACTCGCAACGCCATTTCTATCGAAGTCGGACAGGATAAACCCGACTTTGCTACACCAGTTCTTTATATGCGAGCCAAGGATGGCATAATCATGAGTGGGTTCTAACTCAACCAACTTTCAACCATCCAAAAACCTGCTCAACAGTTAAATCTAAACTAAGGAATTGTGGTATCGGCAATTTATCATTACCTGTTAACTCAACAGGTTCTTCTCCTGCCAAAAATGCCAAAATTAACCTTTCTTCTGGATCGATTAACCAACCTAATTCAGTACCATATTTAAGACAGTGCAAAATGTTACTAATAACTTTAGTAGCTTTCTGTTCAGGTGAAAGAATTTCTACTGTCCAATCAGGGAAAATTGCAAAAGCGTTTGGTACTTCGCCATCTGCTTCAAAAGGGATTCTTTCCCAACGGAATACGCTAGCATCAGGAACAATGGAACGCCCGCCAAAAGTACAGCGTAGTTCAGGAAAAGCTAAGGCAATTCGAGATGTTTCTGCAACTCCATTGACAGCATCACAAAATTTAAGTTGGAGGCGGGAATGTTTGCCTTGACAGCAGAGCTTTTTGATGGATTTTTCCATTGATAAATTCACTGGCAGGTTTAGTTTCTGGCAGTTTGAGGAATTCTTCGAGGCTAAGGGATGAAGGAAGTGTTGTTGTCATCGCCTTGGGTTTGGTATTATTGTGAGTATGACTAAGTTTTAGCGTTATTTGTTGATTACTTCTTTTTCACTTTCATTGCTCTTGATTCTACTGTAAATTCTGGAATGTCTCGCAATTCTTTATCACTCAAACTATATTGCTCACAAACCAAACTTAAACGAGTTCCAGAGGTTTTTACCGCATTTACAGAATGGGTTAAGTCTCCTTGAAAATAAACTAATGTGTTGATTTGTGGTTTAATTTGTCCGACTTGTTGTTTATGATTTCGTAGTACTAACTCTCCTCCTTGCAAATTTTCTGGTACTTGCACGTAAAGTACGCTGACACACATTGGCGGTTCAATGGTTTTGCAGTAGGAGCGGAGAGAGCGATCGATATGCGGATCGACACGCGAACCTTCCTGAAGTAGCAACGGATTTAGGTAAAAAGCATTACATGAAGGCTCTAATGCTCGGTCTAAATAAGGTTTAAAAAAGGGAAACTTTCGCTCAACTTCGGGGATTTCTGAGCGATGAAACACCACTGAAAAACCTTTAGTACCAACAAAATCGCGGTTAAGATTGTTGACGGCGAAATAAGGACAAGCGAGAATTTCTCCTCGCAAGTCGTTGAGGTAATTCAGTGGGAAAGCGTTGGGATGTTGTTGATAGTAATTCACAAAGATTTCAGGAAAAGAGTTGAAAAGTTAAAGTTAAACAGATTAATCATTATGAGCGTGTTCAAACTCATAAACATAAAACAGCCGACTCAATTTTTTCAGCAAATAGCCACCTATTGCTAAAATAATTCCACTTCCAAGGGCTAACCAAAATCCTAAAGGAGGTAAGAAAATTTCCCCGGAAATTGCCAAACTTCTGGCATCAATCATTACAGCTAAAAACAATGAAATTGCTGCTAAGATATAAGCCAACACAGTCAGGCGATTAATATTTTTTAAAGCATCTTGACAAACTCGACAGTTTTGAGTGTGGGTTGTCCAAACATCAAATAACTTTTGTTTATCTCGTTCTGGGGGTGGGAGTTCGGCATTGCATCCTTCTGCCCAAGGAATACCACCACCAGCCCTTTTTTCCCACCACTGACGAAAGGCTATTACCATTTTATCTTGGGGATTTGGTGTAAAAACAGCATCTAACCATCGATCTTTTTGCTGTTTTGCTAATATCTTTTCTTGATAATGGAGAAACACCATATCTTGATGCAAAAATAGGGAAGCTAACACATGACCTAACCAAATTGGCATTGGTAAGGCAAAGAATCCTAAACCTTGGCTTTGCTTTCCCGCCTGATTTTTTACTAATACTTGACAGCCAATATGACGACACCATCCGGGACGAGTTGGAGTAGCATATAAAGCGAGAATCATTTGTCCACCATCGGTGTTATTAGTAACAATCCTCATGTGAGAAGGCGGTTGAAAATCATGGATTGCTTGGGCAATGTTCGGTGCAGTTGGTGTTATTTGATAAGCGAAACCTTCTTGGGTGGACATATCTCGAATACTGATCATGTCATAGTATTTAGCATCTTGGTAGCGATTTCCAATAATGCCGTGATGGGAAACGGGAACATGGGCGGGGTCTGAGATATTTTCTATGAAGAAATCCCAACCATAAGGCAAGTCACGGATATTCCAAAATAGCTTTTTAGCCCGATCGCTATTCTCTTCCAGTTCGGGAATGATTCGCGGATTTCTCTGTTGACTTTCTACTTCTGCTTGAACACCTGATTCTGCCCATACCCATAATAAACCTTGAAGTTCTTGGGTGGGATAGGCGATCGCACAAGATTGAGGATTTGTGCAATGTTTCGCTTCAGTTTCCTTGTCTTTAGATTGAGGAATGCTGACACATTTTCCCTCTGAATCAAAACGCCAAGCGTGGTATGCACATAACAGCGTACCATCAGACTCAACGCGACCTTCCGAAAGTGGCGCGAGTCGATGGGGACAAGCATCTGCAAAGCAACGCCATTTACCTGCGCCATCTCGCCATAAAACTACATCTTTGCCCAATAATTGCATTGCATGGGGGCGTGTGGGGTCGAGAAAATCTACCACTGCAACTGGATACCATTGCTTTGTCCATTGAAAGGTTGCGTCTTCTTGCTGTTGATGTTGTTCGATCGCCTTTTGCAGATTAGCTTCTGTCACCATAGCTATTACCTCTTTTTGATTTTATCAGTTTAGTTGGCAACTTTTTCTAATATAGTAGCGATCGCAGTTAAAGTTTAAATAAGTGCAATAGCGGGTCAATATGCCAACTAATCAAAAACTCTCTCTTCCGATTATGGGCTGTGGAACTTGGGCTTGGGGAAATCGCCTACTTTGGGGATACGATCCTAGCATGGATTATCAATTGCAAGAAGTTTTTAACCTTTGTGTTAGTAACGGTGTGACTTTATTTGATACCGGAGATTCTTACGGAACTGGCAAATTAAATGGTCGCAGTGAGACACTTTTAGGAAAGTTTTCTCAAGCCTATTCTGGCAGCAATCAAGAAAATATTTGTATTGCTACTAAATTAGCTGCTTATCCTTGGAGATTAACTCGCCAGTCAATGGTTAATGCTGGTAAAGCTTCGGCAAAACGTTTGGGAATAAATATAGATTTGGTGCAAATGCACTGGTCTACAGCTAATTATTTTCCTTGGCAAGAATGGGCACTTTTGGATGGGTTAGCTGATCTTTATCAACAGGGATTAGTTAAAGGAGTTGGCTTATCTAATTATGGATCGAAACGATTGAAAAAGGTACATCAACGATTTGCTGAACGGGGTGCCCCAATTACTAGTTTACAAGTGCAATATTCATTATTATCTACTTATCCTATTACTGAATTGGGATTAAAAGATGTTTGTGATGAGTTGGGAATTAAGTTAATTGCTTATAGCCCTTTAGCTTTGGGTTTATTGACAGGGAAATATTCCGAAAAAACGGCTTTACCTAAAGGAATTCGCAAGTTAGCTTTTAGCCAAATATTACCAGGAATTCAACCGCTTTTAGGTTGTTTAAGAGAAATTGCTGAAAACAGAAATAAAACGATGTCCCAAGTAGCACTTAATTGGTGTATCTGTAAAGGGACTATTCCCATTCCTGGGGCAAAGTCTGTGGAACAAGCAAAGGATAATCTTGGGGCTTTGGGTTGGCAACTTGATGCTAATGAAGTTGCAGAACTTGACAAAGCTGCTGCTAGTACAGATAAAAAAATGGTACAAAACATCTTTCAAACCAAGTAAATTTATCATGCTGATTATCACCATTCATTTTTTACCTTTTCTTGATTTTTTTCTGATATTTTCTGCCTCTTCTCAACTAGGTAGTGAAACTACTGCAAGTTATTAGACTTGGTTGGCTGTAGAATAAGTGATAGTTTTTGCTTTGGACAACATAAATTTAAGTTTTGTTTAGTTGTCTCAAATAGACCTCTCCAAAAAAGAATGTAGAGACGTTGTATACAACGTCTCTACAAGGGTTCCAAGTAACGCACATTTAATTTCTGGAGAGGTCTAATAGTTCATCTTCAGTTTGAGGTAGTCAACAATGGCACAACAATATTTTACTGATAGTGAATGGTCAATGCTGATGCAAGCACCTTGGCAAGCAATTGCGGCGTTGATTTTAGCTGATAAAACAGATCCAGTTTCTTTTCTTAAAGAACTCCGGGCGGCGTTGGAGATTATGGTTGCAGAACAGCAACGGGAAGATATTACAAATGATTTAGTGAAATCATTAGTTGCTTCTTTAAATCAAGCTGACGCTAAGAGATCGATCGAAGGTGAAGCATTAATGTTGCATAAACAGAATGAATTGCTGTCATACCTTCAGAATTTGAATAGCGCTTCCCAAGGTCGTCAGCAAGCTTTGACATATTTTGAGGAGGTAGCGAAAATTTTAGCAGCTAAAGTGACACCGATGCAAGCAGGAGAATTCAAAAGCTGGATACTTTCGATCGCACGTCGAGTTGCAGAAGCAGTTCGAGAAAAAGGTTTATTCGGCGTGGGCACTAGCAATGAAGAAAAGTCTATGCTGAGAAAGTTGGAAGAAACGTTGACAATTAAGGTATAGATATAGGTGTTACCAAAATTGTCGATCGTGTTTACATGATTGATTCCGATTGCTGATAAAAAGGAGTGTTTAATGATTGGATTTTTGATTTCGGTCGTAGTGCTTGCGGTTAGCTTATTAATTATCTCAAAGCTACCTACTGGCGTTGAGGTAGACAACCCTTGGATTGCTTTAATTGCCGGAGCAATTATTGGCGCATTCAGCGGAATTTGGGGTATATTCCCAAATTGGTTTAGAACCGCAAATGCCATTCTGAGTTTAGGGTTAATTCCTTTAATTGGCAGTATCATTGTCTTTGGTCTAGCTGCTTGGTTAGTTGAGGGATTTCGCTTACGTTGGGGAATTGGTAGTGCGATTCTGGGTGCGATCGCATTGAGCATTGTTAACTCAATTCTCTGGTTCATTTTGCGCTCAGTCGGAGTTGTTGCCTAATCCAATCCGGCAATATTGTCAGGGAACAGGAAACCATAATGGGGAAAATTAACTGTTCCCTTTATCAATTTTTTTATATGCACAGGGTTATGGAACTACCAAACCTCTACCTTTAACGTTCAGTTCAAAGTTATGCAGAATGTGTGGAAACCAATTATGTCAAAAATTTTTAACTAGGCTACTATCTCATGGCATATTCTTTAAGCAATATGCCATGAAATGCTGAGTAAAAAATCGCTTTTTACAGTTAATTTTACTTAGTTTAATTACTACGTCTAAAGATATAAATGTTGATATTCCAGTAGAAAGATGCTGCGATCGCTTTTTGTTTTTAAGCTGGAAAAACCAAGACAAATCAACTAAAACTTTCGTTATTTACTAGGAGTTTAATTATGGGTTGGTTAAAAAGACTTTTTGGACTAGAAAAACCCAACAATCCCCAACAAGCTGTACAAGGAACCCCAGCCGAAGCACCAAACGTAGCAAGCTCGACTGCTACCGAAAGCATTCCTCCTGAGCGTGTTGGCTTAAATGGAGAATATGACCAAAGCGGTTTAGCTAAGCGAGTAGCTTTAGCTTTTGACCAAGACCCACAATTAGATGACATCAATACTCTTTACGTGGCGCAAACTGGAGGTACTGTTGTTCTCAAAGGGAAAGTTCCTTCTCAAGAAATTCTCAACAAAATGATTAGTGTAGCTCGTCAAGTAAATGGAGCAACTGCTGTAGAGACTAATCAAGTGACGATCGGATAATTAACAGTTCTAAGGTGAGAGGTTGTTGATAAATTACCCTTTCACCTTGATGATCTAGGTAAATTTTGAGTTGGCGATCGTCAATCCATTAAATTAAAATTCTAATTGCTGAAATGATGTTTAGGGAAATCTTCAACATCTTAAACGAATTTATTATTAGTCTACCAATCAAATTTCAACAGAGCTTAATTTCTCAGGTAATGTAATCAGAAATTCTGTCCCGGCTCCTGGTGCAGAAATAACTTCTATTTTTCCCTTGTGCTTTTGCAATATTTGATAGCAAATAGACAATCCTAAACCCGTACCTTTACCGATTGGTTTGGTTGTAAAAAACGGATCAAATAGTTTGCTTTTAATTTCCGGTGAAATTCCCGAACCGTTATCTTTAATGCTGATTTGAATAGCCAAATTGTTTACCTTTTTAGTTTGAATCACAATTTGAGCCAAAAACTTATTTGCTCCTGAAAATTGTGAATTCTTTACTTCTTCTAACGCATCAATTGCATTAGTCATAATATTCATAAAAACTTGATTTAGCTGTGCTGGATAACATTCGATTAAAGGCAAACTTCCATAATTTTTCACAACTTCAATATCTCGCTTCAGGCGATTATTTAAAATTAGTAGTGTGTTTTCAATTCCCTCATGAATATCGACTGCTTTAATTTCAGCTTCATCTAAACGAGAAAAGTTTCGCAAAGATAGGATGATTTGCCGAATTCGCTCAGTTCCCATTTTCATAGAGGACAAGACTTTCGGAAAATCTTCTTTTAAAAATTGCAAATCAATTGCGGCAATTTCATCTTGAATCACCGCAGTTGGCTGGGGATACTCTTGCTGATATAGTTCGATTAATTGTAGTAGCTCTTCAGCATAAGTATTGGCATATTGAATATTACCGTAAATAAAGTTAACTGGATTATTTATTTCATGAGCAACACCAGCAACTAACTGTCCCAAACTAGACATTTTTTCACTTTGAATCAGTTGCGATTGGGTATGTTTTAGTTGATGTAATGCTTGTTGAAGTTCTTCTGTGCGTTCTTGTACTCTTTGCTCTAATGTTTGACGAGCTAATTCTAATTCATGAGTGTACTCTCCTACCCATTTAACTAACTGATTGATCGAGGTAGCTAGGGAGCCAATTTCATCTTCAGTAGCTACGGGAGCCATCAGTTGAAAATTTGATTGTTTGGTAACTCGCTGCGCTACTTGATTAAGAGTTTCTACAGGATTGGCGATTTGACGACTAGTATAATATCCCAGGACGATCGCGATCGCTACTGATAACAACATACTCGTAATAATAATCAATAGCCGCCAATTTTCTGCTTCAATTAACCTTTGATTTGCTTGAATTTGTTGAGCTTCGGCTGCTTTCTTAATTCGTGTTAAGCTCTCCCCAAGGCGATCGAATTGCACATTAACTTTATCAGTTGATTTTCCACTCATAAAAGTTAATATCTCTTGCTTGGCATTAGAAATTTCTGTTACTTTTAAGTTAGCGGGATCAATTTGCTGCCAAAGTTGTTGAATCAGCTGCGTATATGCTTCTGTGTTCGATTGATAATCCTGCAAAATTTTTTTTAATTCCTTACTGCTAATTACTAATTTATCTTTGTTAGTTTCTCCGAACTGATCGAATTCCAATAAGGTGTTTTTCACTCGATTAACCGAACCAAAAAAATTAGCAGATTCATAGTCAAACCAAATCGACTCTCCCAATACACTAACTAATCTTTGGGGATGCGATCGAATTTGACTCACCCCATTCTCTAATTCGCTAATTAAATATTGCTGCTGATCGGTAACGGCTAGCTGTTTTTGTGCTTGTTTTTGGTAGTAATCTCCAATTAATAACCCAATAGTTGTGCCACAAACGGCTACTCCAATTACCAAAGCGTAACCATAACTAATCTTTTTGGCAATGCTTAAACGAGAGATAAAGCGCCTTACCCACATGAGAAATAAAATATCATCAGAGCTTTTTTGCTTAACTAAATGCAGTGGAAAAACAACCTGGCTTTTTTCCCCATTTTCCGAGATATTTATCGGCTTTTCAAATGTCATGTGCAAAACACTTTAATTCTGAGATAGTTGGATATAGCAGCTTCAGTTATTTACAAACTTTATATCTATATATTGCCCTAATAATTGCCCTTTTTTACCATTCAATACTGACTTTAAGATTATTTCAGCAATCAGTTAACTAAATTAAATTTACTTAGTAAATTTAATTTATTTTTCATCATTAATTAACCTAAATTTAAACTTAGGCGATTATCATGTTCCCCTTAATAATTATAGCTTTCCTAACCCTTGGCTATTGTACAAAACTACCTTGCCCGATCGCTTGATAAACCTCACGGATCATATCATAATTAGAATCAACTGTTGAAATTAACCGAGAACCTTTATATTTGCCCTCTTCAACTGACAAAAGACTGGTCAACAATTTATCTTGATTAGCTAACAATTTGGAACTTATATCTTTAATAAAATTATCATCAAACTTACTATTGGCAACAAATAAATCATCTGGAAGAAGTGGCCCTTTGGCAATTAAAGGTAAGTCCTTTTCCGATAAACCTTGATCTTGGAGAAACTTTTCATACTTCACCGCAGAACCTCCCCAAGCATCAACATTACCTTTTCTTAAAGCCGGAAGTCCATCACCTTTTAACAACAGAATTTTCACATCAGATTTAGGATCTAATCCCGCATCCATTAACATTTTTGTAGGGCCTAAATGTCCACTGGTAGAACCTACCTCCCACATAGCAACTTTTTTGCCTTTTAACTCAGCTACTGACTTGATACCACTATTAGCAGAAACAGAAATAACAGTGTAGTAATTTGGTCGAGTAAGTGCAATTACGGGAACTGCATTTGTTCTGGCACGCATCACTACATATTCAGAAGGTCCTGT
Organism: Floridaenema aerugineum BLCC-F46; assembly: GCF_041929345.1. Lineage (NCBI taxonomy): Bacteria > Bacillati > Cyanobacteriota > Cyanophyceae > Aerosakkonematales > Aerosakkonemataceae > Floridanema > Floridanema aerugineum. The sequence continues at coordinate 28,989 of NZ_JBHFNQ010000260.1, read as the reverse complement.
GAGTACAAAATCCACTTGATCTAACTGTAAAGCTGCTGCTGCTGCTGTATAACTGCCAAGAGGAACAAACTCAACTTTCTTCTCCAGTATCTCTTCTAATGCAGTTCTTAATGCCCCGTAATCTCGCTGTAAATCTTCTAAGGTTAATGTGTCTGTTACTGAGAATCTTAGCTTTTCGGAGGTAATTTTTGTATTGTTGCCTTTACTTGTTGCTGCGGTACAATTAGCAAGGAACAACAAAGAAAACCAGAAAAAATTCCGTCGTTTCATATTGCTAATTTTCCAACTTTAGGGCTATTTATTGAAAATTTTATCCCCTTTTAAATTTAATTAAAACCGGGATTTTACGGAGAAGCGATCGCATAAATGTACGTTAAGATTAAGTTAAATTTTTAACTGCTAAAACGACGGCGAAAGCGAGGATCAAAATGATGTTTTTTTTGCTGGTTACAATCACGACACAACGTTTGTAAATTACTGATATCATTAGATCCACCACTAGCAAGGGGAATAATGTGATCGATGTTTAATTCAGTCTCCGCACTAGTTTTGCCACAACTTTGACATTGATATTTATCCCGTTGAAAAACATATTTTCTAACTTCTGGAGGAATCCGAATTCTAGGAGTTTTACTCATCTTACCAACCATCACAATAAACGTTCGTTGTAAGCACTTCAGTGCTTAAGTGCTAAAGCACTTACAACTAACTAATAGAGATTACTTGCCTAAACTACTGTCACACAAAGCAGCAAAATCTTCTTTTACCTGCTCAGAGTAATGTCTGGCATAATCCAACACAGCATTGCGCCAATTCAAAGGATTTTCAGTAGCAAAAGCGATTAAATGATCCGTAATCGTAGAGCCTTTTCTTCCTGTACTGCGTAATTGATCCCAAGCTGTAATTTGTCCCATTGTTTTCAGGACTTTCGCTAAACGACTCAGCTTACCATTCCATTCAATCAAATCAATTTTATCTTGAGTTGGTTGTAATTCTCGTAAGATAAAATGACTCCCTGCAAAATCAATTTCTGATAATAAAGCAGGTGGTGTTCCTTGCATCTTTTGTTGAATCCTTACTATTCTTTGCGCTTCATTATCCCAGTTAGGTTGAGGCAAAGTAACATAAGGTTCTAAGGCCGATCGACTCGCTTGTTTGAGATCCAAAATATAGTTATCGTTGGGAGAACCTGTTCCTTCTACTAAAATCCCATAACGCGCCACGCCTAAGCTACCTGTACCAGCTATCCTTTCGGCAACATCCAATACTTGAAAAAAGCTTTTATCTTCCCGCTTAGAAGACCATTTATCAATCAACTCTTTGATTTTATCTTGCTTGTCTTTGGGACATTCACGGAAGCGTCTGCCATCGACCTTGAAGCGACGCTTACCATTTTTTATTTCTGTCCTTCCATCTAAAAAGTCTTTCCGTTTTCGCAGCTTTAAAGCCTCTAAATGTTCTTTTACCATGCCTTGCGATGTTTCTTTTTCCACAGTTCGCGCTTGACCTTTGGCTAAGGTATTACTATAGCTATCTAAATATTCATAGCAAATAGCCATTGCTTCAGATTCTTTTACTCCTATGGTGCTAGCACCCACTAAAATACTAGTGACAAAACGGGTGACATCCCATGTACAAGGAGCGAGTATTCCTTCATCAAAATCATTAATATCAAAGTAAACTAAGCGATTATCGCCTTTGTAACTACCGAAATTTTGTAAGTGTAAATCTCCGCAGTTCCAAACACCTGGGGCTTGGTTTAAGGGCGAATCTTTAGGCCAATCTTCATAAAATAAATGGCAAGTTCCCCGAAAGAATACAAAGGGATCTCGCTGCATTGCTTGATATTTTTTTTGCAATAATTCTGGATTGCGGCCTTGATTAAAAGCAGCTATTCTTTCAACTACGTTTCTGTTCATTTTTATGTGATTTTAAGCGCGAACATCATTAATATATCAAACTTACTCTGAGTTATCAATCCTAAAATTAACTTTCTTTTAAACTTAATTTAACTTTAGATTTTTGCCTAATTTATATATTTAAAAACAGCAAAAATTTAGGTTTATTCATTAGTGATAAACCTAAATTTTTGGATTTAAATTTATAAATCCAGCTTCTTCACCTTCATTCATTAAGGTGCAATATGTGAGTCAACAAAATGTTTAGTTGACCCTTTTTTTGTTATTAAGTATTATTATTCATCATCCGTCTTAGATCGTCAAGTGGCGATTCTGTTTCGATTATTTCTGGTTCTTCAGGTTCAAATTCTAAAGTAACTCTTACTCGAATTTTTCCCTTTTGCCAACCTTTAGCACCGATTTTTAAAACTTCTGCATCTAAGCCATCACCCAACAACTTTTGCATTGCAACTAAATTTTCCAGTTTTACTCCTTTTTCTTGTAAAGCGTAAAGTAGTGTATAAGGTAGCTTGTTTTGGTCATTGGCTGCAAACTCGATAGCCGTTTTTAATTGACCAACTTTGTGTATAGCATTTGAAAATTGTATAACATCATCATTGCTACAATTTTGCAAATAGTAATTGTATTCCATGTTAATCTCCTGAAGTTGTAAGTGTACTATTTACTATTTTCATTCATCATCCGTCTTAAATCGTCAAGCGGTGATTCTGGTTCGATTATTTCTGGAGTATCTGGACAAAATTCTAAGATAACTTTTATGTCCATAATCTCAGAAATTGTGAGGTTTTTTTCCCTCAGTCTGTCATACATCTTTTCAGCCTCTACGTATTTCAATGATTGTTGTTTTAGTGGAGGCAGAAATTTTAAAACAACCTGTATTGTAAGTTTGCCCTTTTGCCAATTTTGAGCACCAAGCCTTAAAACTTCACAATCTATTCCCTCACTAGGCGAACATTGCCAGTTAATTTCATTGAACAAACCATTAAGTATTATGAGTTTTGAATAATCCTCCAAACGTAATTGCATTCGACCGTAATTGAAAGAATCTTTGGCAAATAGAGAAAAGTTTTTCCAAATTTCCTCTTTAAGTTGACCAACTTTCAACATTCTGTTTTGCTCAAAGGACAGTACATCATCATCCCTGTCTAGTAGCTGAAATTTATTACTCATAATCACGATCGCATTGTCTTAGTGAAAAGGTCATTATTTTAGAGTTTTGGTGCGTTACACTGCGTTAACTCAGATCTTGCAGAGTATGGAGGTAGAACCTCCCAACCCTCGTTACCAGGTTCAACCTGGTAACGAGAAATAGAGGCTCCGCCTCCTGGTGCAAGATCTCAGTTAACGCACCCTACATACTGTTTACTCGGAAGTTTCTGCGACTTCTTCGTTCAGAACAACGGGAATAAAATCAGCTTCGCGGATTTCTGGGAGAACTTTTTCATACAGTTGCATTGCTTGTAAACAAGCATTGATTCCCGAAATTGCTTGATTGTATTCCTCCATTTTTTGTTTAACTTCTTGCAAAAAGCGATCGTTTCGGGCAATTTTTTCAGCAGCTTCTTTTGCTAAGGCTTTCTCTAAATAAGCACGCGCTTGATTGTATTGTTGCAGGATTTCATCTGCTTGGTGAGTCGCCATTGGTAACAATTGGGTGTTAATTGTTTGGTTGATGGTTTGGCGGAAGTTGCGTTTAATTGTGGTGGAAACTTTGGGCTCAAAGTCTAACTTTAAAAGTTGGCGAATTGCTGGTTCTGCTTCTACCATGCTTTCGCAGTCGTAACCTTGAGAAGTTTGTAGTAAAGTTTGGCGGAATTGATAAATTGAAAAAGTTCCTTCATCGTAAAAACGAGGACTTTCTCGCACGTAGCGATCGCACTCCACCTTAGCCTCACTAATCAAAGCTTGAGTTATCTGTTTTTCCAACCCTTTCAACTGTTGCTCAATCCCACCATCATTCCCTAAAAGTCGGTACAAACTCCGATAATAATCCGACTTCCGAATTCGCTCAATTAAACGTTGGAAAAAACTAGCAATTACTTCCTGGGAAGACTCCACTAAAATATCTTCTAATTGATTAGATAAAGAGTAAAGTGCTTCCACCAAAACTGCTAACAAAGGCGCAGTAGCATTGCGAGGATGACTCAAAGTTGCACGTTGATAAGCTGCTCTCACAGAAAAACCATCTAACAACTCATCTAAACGGCGAATCATCCGCGATTGCAACTTGTTAAAATCCTCCTCAAAATATTGGCAAGTATTTGTCACCACTTGGTTAATCTCATCCGCTATATGTTGGCGAAATTCCTGTCCAATTTGTTGCAATTGCTGATTTAATCTACTCAACTCCTGCGCTTTCATCGCTTCGATTTCACGAGGTTGACTATCCAATTCTCGGTATATTGATAAATAGTGTTTCCGCAGAGTAATACACAAAGGTTGTAAGTCATCAGCCAAGCTAGCAAAGAGTTGGGGACGTTTTTCTAAAGTCAAGTAACGAGTAATTGCTTCCCGAAATTCATCAATCCCGCTATCTTGAATTAGTTGATTAATTAACGGTGTTCCCCATTCGGAAAGGATACGCACATAATTTTCATTTGGTGACTCATAGCCATTAATCGAAACCCGAAAATTACTGGGTAACTTACGGGAAGTGCCACAATAGTTATTAAAAGCATAGACAAATTGTGGTGTTTCTTCTTGTCCATTTAAACCTTTGACACTTTCCACAAAGACGGTATCTAAACCATAGCGATCGCGCCCACTAGTACCCTTAATTTGACTGCCATAAAATCCCAACAAACCGCTAGTTTTATAAACCTTTGGTGTATCCCGGAATTGCGAATGAATCAACTCTTCTAAGCGTTGTCTTAATTGGCTATTGTACCAAGTTTCATCGATGCGATTGAAAATGTAGAAAACGCGATCGCGAATCCCCAGATTTGCCCGCATTTTTTCTAATAATTCCGTTTCTTCTGTTGTCATATCACCCGCCGATGCAGGTTTCAAAACACAGACAACCGCTGATGTTTCGGGATCTTCAATTTTCCGATAAGTTAATTCTGCATCTTTCTTAACTGGCGCATCAATTCCTGGCATATCAATTAACACATTACCATCTTGCAATAACGGATGATAACAGTGATATTCAATGCGTTTTAAAACTGCACTATTACTCCCCCGTCGCGCATAACTCGCCGCTTCTTTGAGATTAGAAAAATTAAATTGTTCCATTGAATAAGTCGCGTTATTCAAAGTATGAATATGTTCTCGATTTGCCACATATCCTTCTAATAACAATAACAGTGCCTTCGCCTGTTTCGCCCGTTCCGATTTACTCTCGCCACCTTCATGCTGAACTATTGCTTCGCATCCTTGACAAAGCAAATCAATTACTTCTGGTTGATTGATGTTTTGTGGTGCTGATAAACCTAATTTTTTACATAAAGTTAGTGCTTGTTCGCGAATTTCCGCCTCACTTAAAAAGGTTAAAACAACTCGTTCTTCATCCTCAGTTTCCGCATATTCGATATAACATTCGGTTCCGGTAGCGTGCCCTTCCGCACTGTAAAGCAACTCCCTTTCCAGCAAAGCGTTGATTAGCATGGATTTCCCCGCACTAAACGCACCCGCAAAGACAATTTCAAACTTGGGAGAAATCGCCTTTCTCAAGGAAGCTTGTACAGATGTGGTATCCTGCGATCGCAAAGATGCTTCCTGATGCAACAGTTGTAATATTAGTTCAACTTGTTTTTGTAAGTTTTGACACTGTGGCAATAATTGAGTCATGGTAACTTTTTGAGAAATTTCTTACTTCTCCTTTCAGTATTCCCAGACTACTGCCAAAAACTCACACCATAACTGGTTAGTTTTTGGTTTAATTTTAGCGATCGCCAAACAACTTTGCATCTCAAAGGTTGTAAACTAAGTAAATTAAAAAACTTTCCTCTTAGAAAAAAATGAAACTTGATAAGAACTATCCCTCTCTCTCCCTCTCCCAGAGGTTCAAAACTTGGTTAATTCTACTCGTCACAACTCTGCTTTTGGTTGTTGCAGTACCAGTTTATGCCCAACAAACAACTACTACTAGTACTACTGGGAATGCAGTAGACGGTTTTCCTGTAGTTTTGGATGGTAAAGAACTTTTCCGAGTTAAACAAGGAATTCCTGGGATTGCTACGGCTGAAGAAAGGGCAGCTATTATTAAACAAAGATTGCTTACAGTTGCCAATGATTCTACTATTTTACCAGAAGCTATTCAAGCCGAAAAGCGGGGAAACGACTTATTCGTAAAAGCCGGAGATAAGGTTTTATTTACGATTATTAAGGAAGATGCAGTTATCTATAATAAAAGCCGGGAAATTCTCGCCCAAGAAGCCACTAAATTTATTCAAGCTTCGATAGTTAAGTACCGAGAAGAACGCAAGGCTGAAAATTTAGTTAAGGGTGCAGTTTTAGCAGTTATCACCACTATTGCATTACTGCTTTTCTTCAGATTTCTGCAAAAAATAGTCACCAAATTACTAGCTAAAATTAGATATGCGCGGAACGCAGATGCACTAGAGTTAAGAATTAAAAATATTCAAGTCTTGGGTTCCAATGCTATGAGTTATTTGCTGAGCGGATTTGTTCGTTTAGGTAGATTAGCAATAATTTTGCTCAGCCTTTATGTTTATTTACCTTTTGTTTTAAGTCAATTTCCCGTAACCAAACCTTTAGGTGATAGCATTCTCAAAGATATTGCTGTTCAAATTGAGCAACTAGTAGAAGGTTTTAGTAAATACCTGCCAAACTTGCTGACTATTGGAATTATTGCTCTGCTCACTATTTATGTAATTGAATTCGCTAAATTGGTAATTTCTGAATTGGGGAGAGATGATGCCTATCCCTGGTTTTATCCAGAGTGGATACAGCCTACCAATCGTTTAGTTACATTTTTAATTGTAGCGATCGCCGTAGTAGTTGCTGGCCCTTTTTTACCCGGATTTGGTTCACCCGCATTTCAAGGTGTTTCCCTATTTTTAGGCGCAATATTCACCTTGGGTTCTTCATCCGCCGTAGCCAATGCCGTTTCTGGAATAATTTTAATTTATACTCGTTCTTTTCAAATCGGCGATTTTGTTGCTATTGGAGATACCAGAGGTTCAGTAATTGAAAAGTCTCTTTTCGTTACCCGAATTATCAACCCTAAAAAAGAAGTAATTACCATGCCTAACGCGAAAATTCTCGGTAGTGATGTAAGAAATTTCAGTGTTGTTCAGCGGGAATCACATCAGGGTTTAGTATTATATACAACCATTACTTTAGGATATGATGTGCCTTGGCGAAAAGTGCATGAAGTGTTAATTAAAGCAGCTGGAGCTACAAAATATATAATGGCAGAACCGCGTCCGTTTGTATTACAAACAAGTTTAAATGATTACCACATCAGTTATGAAATAAATGCCTTTACCGATCACCCGGAATTAATGCCAGAAATTTATTCTGATTTGCATCAAAATATTCAAGACTATTGCAATCAAGCCGGAATTGAAATTCTCTCTCCTGCTTATACTTCGATTCGTGACGGTAATCATTCAACTATGCCAGCTGATTATTTACCTGATGATTACACTCCACCAACTTTTGGCATTAGTAGTCAAAATGGTCATTAATTAAACCTCTTTAACAGGAAGTTTAATTACAGCAAAATTTTCTAAAATTTCGGAATCAAGCTGATTTTTGGTTCCGGTTTCTGTATTTTTAAACAATGCTGTAAATGCACCAGCACCTAATTTATCTTGCGGTAGCATTCGGTAACAGGGGAGGTGGGTTAAGTGCGATCGATAATCCCGTAAATGCTCAACTTCGATCGCCTCAAATTGCGGAAACTTCTTCATCAACCATTGACAAACTTCCTCATTTTCTTCCGGCGAATAAGTACAAGTCATATAAGCTAAATACCCCTGTGGTGCGACAATTTTCGCAGAATTAGCAATAATTCTCTTTTGCCTATTCGCACATTGATTAATATTAGCAGGGTGAAAACATCCCACCGCTTTTTCACCTTTCGCTAACAAAGATTGTCCCGTACAAGGAGCATCAACAATCACCAAATCACTAATTTGAGCAAAGCTTTCTGCTAAAACACTTGAATCTCTATTAATTACAATAGATGGCTGAATTTGGCAACGTTTTAAATTAGAAATTAACATCCCCAACCTTTTACCAATCACCTCATTACTAATTAATAATTCTGGTTGGAAAAGTCGCCAAGCAAAAATTCCCTTCCCTCCCGGTGCAGCACACATATCAAAAACTACCTTGACTGGAGAGGTAATTGTTAACAGAATAGAAGCAGCAAACACCGAAGAAAAGTCTAAGCAGTAATAAAAGCCTTGATTGTGTAAAGAATATTGCCCTGGTTTGCTATCTAAAGCTAATCTATCAATAAAGTTTGGTTGCCAAGCTGTCGGAGTTTCAACTAAAAAAGGCAATTCATCCGGTTTTTCTCGACACCAAAGAATGCCAGGGTTAAAAGGTTGAGGCTGAGTTAATGCTGTAATAAATTTTTCCTGTGAAGTAGGATCTGTAAATAAACGACGGCTGAGTTTAATTAGTAAGTTAGAAGCTTTTTCCATATAGGGACGGTTACACAAACTGTCATATTTAAGTCGAAAACACGGATTAGCTAGTTAAACTAAATCTATGCCAGTTACATTTTAGACTGAGATCTGTCTATAAAAATCTTCTTTTAGTTGGAATGATTAATTTTTTTGAACCGCAGAGGACGCAGAGGACGCAGAGAAGATTTTAGTTTGTAGGGTGCGTCAAACAAGCTAAAAATTCCCTTAATTTAAATATTTTAAGTCTGACGCACCTTACGATCGCAATAGTTCCATAAGTTTAGTATTTATTTAGGATGGTTATATGGTTTCAGATAAGTTTCGTCATCAGTTACGTCAAGAAGTTGAAAAATGGCAAGCTGAGGGGTTAATTAATCAGTCCCAATATGAATCATTATCCCAACGCTATCAATTTAATACGCTTGATACTTCTGCCCGTAATCGTTTTATTGTAATTCTGATTGGTTTAGGAAGTCTCCTGTTAGGGTTGGCTGTTATTACTTTTGTTGCAGCAAATTGGCAAGATTGGTCAAGAGAATTTCGGGTTTTGTTATTGCTGAGTGTATTTATTGGGGTGAATATTGCTGGGTTCTATTTATGGCGATATCCTACTGAACAATGGCAAAATCGTTTGGGTCGGGGATTACTATTATTAGGGGCGCTAATATTAGGTGCAAATATGGCACTAATGGCGCAAATGTTTCATCAAAGTGGTTCCCCTGCTGGATTATATATAGTTTGGGGAATTGGTGTGTTGGCAATGGCTTATAGTTTACGTCTCACTTTGTTGGGAATACTGTCAATTTTGTTGATCGTAATTGGCTATTGGACGGGATTTTTTCAATCCTATTCAATAGAAGATTTTTCTTGGTTGAAGTTAGTTTTACAAAATATGCCACTGTTAGCAAGTTTGATGTTTATTCCTTTAGCATATTGGTGTCGATCGCAATGGTTATTCGGTATCAGCGCGATCGCAGTCATCACCTCCCTAGAAGTAAACTTAAACCAAATCCAGCTTCCTGGAACATTTTTACAATCATTAATTACTACAATGGCGTTTGTCATGCCCCCAGCATTATTATGGGGATATGATGATAATTTTTGGCAATTCAGATTAACTGCTGATTCTGCAAGTAAGCCGTTTCAAGTAATAGCCAGAAACTTAGCTTTAGCGTTTTTGGCAGTTTTATATTACCTGTTCTCCTTTCAGTATTTTTGGACTTCAACACCAGATAATTCAGACAATAAACTTACCTGGGACAGCATTTTATTACTAGTAAATGTAGTAGTTCTGGGTTTATTCACACTTTGGGAATGGTTACGCTTAGGACAAAGGATCGATCGCAATACCGCCGTTGTCGCTGGCTTGATTATCATTACTGGAATTACCGTTTTCTTTCATCTTAACTTTGCTCTCATTCCCGCATTTGCCATCTTTATTTTCAACGCTGTTCTATTTGTTCTCGCCGCAGGTTTGATCCGGGAAGCATTAACAATAGGCGAAAGACGCGGATTTTGGGGTGGCATAATATTACTAACCTTACAAATTGCTAGCCGAATGTTAGAATATGACACAAATTTGTTATTTAAAGCCTTGGTTTTATTCCTTTGCGGTGTTGGTATTATTGTCGCCGGACTCTGGTTTGAACGCTATCTCAGAAACTTTAATCCTCAATAGCAACTAGCACAATCGTAGGGTGCGTCAGACCTATAATCTTTACATTAAGGCAAGTTTTAACTTTTCTGACGCACCTGACAAACTTAGGATTCTTTTACCACAGATAAACACAGATGAATACTAATAATAATTCCGAAAATTCCCCTACCATTCGTTCTTGGAGATTTTGGCTACCTTTAGCTTTTCAAACAGCTTTAATTGTTGCTATTCCTGCTCAAGCTATTCTGGTTCACTTAACTGGAAAAACTGCCATTCTCCAAACTATACCAGTCGATCCTTATGACTTATTACGAGGTTATTCTCAAACTCTTAGTTATGATATTTCCCGACAACAAAGTTTAGAAAAGTTACCAGGTTGGAAAGAGTTAAACAACCAAAAAAGAGACTCTTTAAACTTATATGTAATTCTGGAAGCACCCAAAGAACAAACCTCTTCAGGTCGTCCTAAACCTTGGAAACCTATTGCACTGAGCACTTCTCGTCCTGTAGATCTGCCAAAAAACCAAGTTGCTCTGAAAGGTCGATTACGTTACGGTACAGTTACTTATGGACTGGAAAGTTATTATTTTCCAGAAAATCAACGGGAACAGTTCAACAAAGATATTAGTCAAGCGCAAACAGGAGTTGAGCGATCGCAAGGAAAACCGTTACCCTTCGTCGTGGAAGTCAAAATAGACTCCCAAGGTAATTCAGTTCCCGTGAGTTTGTGGGTGCGCGATCGCAACTACCGTTTCTAACACTAGTCATCACGCTTCATTTGCCAAGTCGCACCGAGTCCCGCACCAAGTCCCGCAATTAACCCGGTACTCATACCTTGGATAGTTGACATCAGGGGAGTTTGAGTTATGCACTGTTTGCTGGGTGATTCAGCTAACCAACAGCGATTGCTTTCCGCCCAGCTAGCAGTCCCCCCCAGCACCACACCAACAGCACTACAAGCCAAAATATATAAGAAGAAACGATTAACTTTTTTAGTTTGGGGACTTTGCTGTTTTCTATCCATAGAAAGATGTAATTTTTAAAACTACTTGTCTAATCCGGCTTAATATATTCTGCCCTTAAAACCGATAAATGTTATCGTTTTTTGATTAGCAAATCTAAAGTAAACACCGTGAAAAACCATTTTAATATAAGCAAAACTGATAAATCCCCGGTTGAGAATGTGGAGGAACGACAAAAATCCAAAGATCAAATCCTTTACTTATTAAAAATGCAGGGAGCCCAAACCGCTACTAACATTGCCAAGCAGCTTGGAGTATCAGCAATGGCTGTTCGTCAACATTTACAAGTACTCCGAGGCGAAAAATGGGTAACATACTACCAAGAACGCCGCCCCCAAGGTCGTCCCGTCAAGCTTTGGCATTTGACCGAACATTGTACCAGTCAGTTCCCCGATAGTCACGCTGATTTAATGGTTGATTTATTGCGGGGAGTGGAAACAGTTTTTGGTAGTTCGGGATTAGAAAAACTTTTGGCGGAACGGACTGGGCGGCAAATTCAAGCTTATACTGCCAGAAGTGCTGAGATTGCTAAAGGTAAAGATTGGGCCCAAAAGGTAAAAGCGATCGCCCATTTGCGAGATCAAGAAGGCTACATGGCAGAGGTAGTTGCTCAACCCGATGATGCCTTATTGTTAGTAGAAAATCACTGTCCTGTGCGATCGGCAGCGAGTAGTTGTCAATTATTATGCCGTTCCGAATTAGAAGTTTTTCGCACTTTATTAGGCGCAGAAGTTTCTATTCAACGAGTAGAACATATTTTGCAGGGCGATCGCCGTTGTGCCTATTTAATCAAAAAAGTATAAAAACTAGATCCCCGACAACTTCTGCTTTCCTCGGGGATCTGGGAAGCATTAACTAATCAATCCGCATATTATAAGGTAATCGAGCATAAACATTCAGCGGATCGTTGAAGTTAGCTAACATTTGCAATTCCTCTGTTAAATGCTGATAAGTTTCCGCAAAAGGGCCAAACTTCATCGCTGTATTTACTGGCTGTTCTTCACTAGAAATAGCTGGGAGATAGCTAAACAAATTTTTCAATATCCGTTCTTCCAAAGAACCACTTCGACTAAATTGTTTTAGTTCCCAATCATCGCCTAGTTTAGCTTCTTTAGCAGCATATTTCACTGCTTCATTGATGCCGCCAATCTCATCAACTAACCCAATTTGTTTGGCTGCTAAACCTGACCAAACTCTTCCTTGGGCTATTTCTTGAACTTTCCTAGCTGTTAGCTTACGGGAATCAGCAACTTTCCCAACAAATTGGTAGTAAATCTGGTCAACTGTCTTTTGATAAATTGCCAATTCTTCTGGGCTTTTTGGGCGAGAAACCGTTTGGGAATCAGCAAACCGACCAGTTTTTACCACATCCCAATTAACTCCATTATTATTAGCTAATTTTTGCAGATTTGGTAAGACTCCAAACACGCCTATAGAACCAGTAATGGTGTTTGGTTCAGCAAAAATTCGGTTGGCATAAGTGGAAATCCAATAACCACCAGAAGCAGCATAATTTCCCATTGAAACTATAACTGGTTTAACCTGACGAGTTAGTTTTACTTCTCTTTGAATCACTTCCGAAGCAGTCGCACTACCGCCTGGGCTATTCACCCTTAAAATTACTGCTTTCACATCTTTATTCTGTCGCAGTTGGCGTAGTTGTCTGGCAATGCGATCGCCTCCGACCTGCCTTAAACTGCCTTCTCCACTGACAATTTCTCCTTCCGCATAAACCATAGCAATTTTATTTCTTGATGAGCGTTCTTTACCTACTTCGGAATCAGGAACTCTGGCATAAGTACTTAGGTTAATTTGGCGGAAAGTTTTGTCATCTTCATTATCACTACCAGTCAGTTTTTTTAAGTCAGTTACTACCTGATCGAAATAGGCTACTTTATCTACTAGGCGGCTTTTTTTTGCGTCATTCGCCATTAGCAAGCCTTGATTGTCTGCGATCGTCTGAATTTGTTGTGGACTTAATTGGCGACTTTTACCAATTGTGGCGCGGAAATCACCCCAAAGATCATTCAATAATCTTTGAGTTTGTTGGCGATTCTCGGAACTAAATGCTTTAAGAATTAATGGTTCCACAGCTGACTTATACTTACCAACCCGAAGTATCTGTACTCCAATACCATACTTTTCTAAAGCACCACTCAAAAATATAGTTTCTGAACGTAAGCCATTGATTTCTACAGCACCCATAGGATTAACTATGATGGTGTTTGCTACTGAGCCTAAATAATAATTTGGTTCATCCCAATCTACATCATAAGCAATAATCTTTTTCCCAGTAGCTTTAAAGTTTTCTAGCGCTCTTCTCACTTCTTTGAGAATCGCAAAACCAGAAATTCCCCCTTCTGATTCCCCACTTCCATCTAAATAGATAGCAACAATTCGCTCATCTGCTGCTGCCCTATTAATTGTTTCTAAAACTGTGCGGAGAGTCAGTGCATTGTCTCTTTCTCCCGATACAGCTTTTTGTAACAATTCTCCTGTACCTGAGCCGGGGTTAGTATCAGTAATTCTCGTAGATAAGTCAAATACTAATACTGATTTATCTTTAACTTGTGGCCCTGTATCTTTCATTGCAGCTGAAATTAGCAAGAAAATTAAACCGCCAGTACACAAACCAAAGAAAATCAGAATACCGAGAAAACTGGCAAAGGTATATTTGAGAAAATCACGCATTTTAGCCATCAATTCTTAGCCATTAATTGTTAGTTGTTAGTTGTTAGTTGTTAGTTGTTTTGCTACCAACGACTAGCTACTAACCACTATCCTAATCTTTTTAAGGCTTTTGAGTGTTTCAAATCTTTGAGAGTGGCATTACCTGTGCAAAATAACACAGTGGTAATTTCTGCCATTAATACCTGCACCAGTTCGTGTAATGCTGCTTCCGAGACAGCCGCAGCTTGCAAAAACGGCATTGCTAGACCTGCGAGATCTGCGCCGAGTGCGATCGCCTTCGCCACCTCCAAGCCATCCCGCAAGCCTCCAGAAGCAATCAAAGGCACATCAGGCGCAACATCCCGAACGCTCACAATACATTCTGCCGTAGGAATGCCCCAATCGGTAAAAGTTCGCCCCAAGCGTCGCTGCATGGGATCTTGCGCCCTTTCGCTTTCCACTTTCGCCCAAGAAGTACCACCCGCGCCAGCCACATCAATTCCCGCTACACCCGCATCAATTAACTTTTGCGCCATTTCCCCAGAAATCCCATTACCCACTTCTTTGGCAATTACAGGTACAGGCAATTTTTTACACAACTTAGCAATTTTGGCTAACAATCCCCGAAAATTAGTATCTCCTTTGGTTTGTACGCATTCTTGCAATGGATTCAAATGTAAAATTAAGGCATCTGCTGCTAATAAATCGATAACTTTTTCACATTGATCGATGCCATATTCATAGTTTAATTGAACAGCGCCCAAGTTAGCGAATAAGAGAGCGTTGGGGGCGTGCGATCGGACCGCAAAAGTTTTCCCCACCTGCGGATCTTCCACCGCTACCCTTTGGGAACCTACCCCCATTGCAATATTATAATGTTGCGCTATTTTTGCCAACCTCTGATTAATTTCTCCTGCAAATTCCGTACCTCCAGTCATCGAAGATATTAGCAAAGGCGCAGCTAACTTTTTACCGAAAAAACTAGTTGTTAAATCTATTTCATCCCGATTAATTTCTGGTAAACAACAGTGAGTAAACTTATAATTTTCCAGACCGTTAGTAGTTTGCTGAAATTGTACAGATTCTTCCAGACAGATTCGCAAATGGTCTGCTTTCCGCACCTGAGTTTCCGCCATAAATCTATTTAATCTATGTTTATATGAGACAGTAGCCTTACTAATTATAATTCATTATTTATGTGAAAATTTTTACTCAATCTTTAAGGTTTAATTAAGTCTACACCATCCTTACCATCCAAATCTTGCAAATAAACTTTTACCTGTTCATCTTTAGCAGTTGGTAATTGTTTCCCAGTAAAATCTGGTTGGATAGGTAATTCTCGGTGTCCCCGATCGACCAACACAGCCAAAAAAATTGATTCTGGCCTACCATATTCAATCACAGCATTTAGTGCAGCACGAACAGTTCGACCCTTGTAAATTACATCATCTACAAGGACGATCGTCTTTCCCGAAACATCAAAAGGAATATCACTTTTTAAAGGAGCTCGCATCCCAATGCGATCCAAATCATCCCGATAAAAAGTAATATCCAAAGCACCCACAGGCACTTCTATTTGTTCCAACAAATTAATTTGCTTTGCCATCAAACGTGCCAAAGGCACACCCCCAGTTTGAATCCCCAACAAAGCCAACTTAGACAAATCAAGACACCTTTCCACCACCTGAGAAGTCATGCGGTTAACAGTGCGTCTTACCTCTTCTGCCGAAAGAATTTCAATCACCTTACCACTCATCTAGTACTTCTCCTCCTTCTCTTCCCTGCGGTTCAAAAAATGGTATGTTGTTGCGCTTTAGCGCTCTTATTATCTATCGCTAAGAGCGCCCAAGCGCAACAACGTACCTAACCTTTCACTAATTCCGCAATTGTACAGGCATAATCAAATGAGTAGCCTTCGCACCACCCAAAGGCTGTAAAACCACCGGACTAGTAGCAGTATTTAACTGCATTTGCACCTCCTGAGTACTAATATTTCGCAAGCTTTCCATCAAATATTTCACATTGAAAGCAATCTCCATACTGTCCCCAGAAAACTGAATTGGAATAGTTTCTCTCCCACTACCCACATCCTTAGCTTCAATAGATAAAGTCATCTTTTGATTATCCCCATCCAAAGTAGCTTTCACAATTTGGTTTTTCGGATCAGTTAAAACCGAAATCCGTTCCAAAACGCTTAAAAACTGCTTTCTTTCCACAGTCAAAGACTTACTAAAACCTTGAGGTAACAACTGACGATAAGCTGGATATTGTCCCTCAAGCAAGCGAGAAGTAATTCGTTGTTCTGACCATTCAAAAACTACTTGACCCAGACCAAAATGCAGAGAAACAAGTTGTTCGGGAGTTTCAGTATTTCCTGATTGTTTCATCCGTAAAATTCTTTCTAACTCTCCCAAAGCTCTAGCGGGAACAGTAGCATTTAAATCTAAACCTTCATCATCTATATCTGCTGCTTCTTCCGACTGATTAAAAGTTTCCACCATTGCTAATCTATGACCATCAGTAGCAGCAAATTCTAAACCTTCATCGTCAAACTTCAGATGAACTCCGGTTAATACTTGTTTAGTTTCATCGCCACTAGTAGCAAAGAGAGTACCATGTAATCCTTCGATTAAAGTTTCCCCGGATAAACTAACAGTTTGGGCATCTTCAATAGAGGGTAATTCGGGAAATTCTTCTGCACTCATTCCTCGGACTTGGTAACTTCCAGAAGCACAGGTTAGAGTTGCGATCGCAACAGTCTCATCATCACTTACTATAATCTCCCCATCAGGTAAACGGGAAACAATATCATTCAGCAACTTAGCGGGTAGCGTAATAATTCCATCTTCCGCCACTTGGGCCCCAAAGCTAGTTTTAATCCCCAAAGTCAAATCAAATCCAGTCAAGCTAACTCGCTGCGTTTCCTTGTCTGCTGTCAACAAAACATTTGCCAGCACTGGATGTGTCGGGCGCGAGGGAACTGCACGACTGACTAAGGAAAGGTGGGTGTTAAGGTCATTTTGAGAACAAATGAATTTCATTGCCGTTCGGGAAACTTTGCTCAGAACGAGATCGTATCACTTTTAGCCGATCGTTGCCGCTTCTATTTGTAGGGTGCGTTAACGCCAGTGTAACGCACCATCTGGAGGTACGTTGTTGCGCTTGGGCGCGAAAGAAAGGCGAGTCGAGCGCAATAACGCACCTCTAAAGATTTTTGTATTTTTATATACTTTAATAACGTTTAAGTTAACAAACCTGTGGAAAATGTGGAAAACTTGGAAAATAACTGTCATCTCTGTTTTTCATATTTATCATTCTGTGGAAAACTTGTGGAAAAAACCCCTAAGTTTTCCACAGAGTATTTGTACTTAAAGCTTTTTACTCTAACATCCCGACTTTTTCCCAAATTTTCTCCTGAATAAAATACGGGCGAGTTTAGCCTTATTTTTAACAGCCCAGGAATAAAATTGATATGATGTCCGGCTAATGAGCGGCATCCTTAAATCCAAAACCTTGTAGAGACGCTATATGCAACTTGTAGAGACTTTATACCCATGCTGTAGAGACGTTGTATACAACGTCTCTACAGCATGGGTAGTCAAACGGACATCATATCAAATCAACCTATCCATCCCTGATTAACTTCAACCTTCCCACCATCTCGCTATGACTCGCATTACTCGTCGTCATCTCTTACAATCAGCTAGTTCAGCATTGGCAGCCCTTGGAATTAATCAGTTATTATTCCAACAACAGGCGCACCGCTATGGACAAGCTCTTGCTCAAACTACCTCCCGTAAACTAGCATTACTAGTTGGCATTAATGAATATCCCTCCCAACCTTTAGAAGGTTGTCTCAATGATGTAGAATTGCAACGAAATCTACTAATTCATCGTTTTAAATTTAATCCAAAAGATATTCTCGTTTTAACTGATGGAGCAGCCACAAGACAAGGAATTTTAACCGCCTTTGAAGAACATTTAATTAAACAAGCTAAACCCGGAGATGTGGTAGTTTATCACTATTCTGGACATGGTTCACTTATCTTTGACCCTAACCCCATTGTTGTTGAGCCAAATAAAGCAGGATTGAATGGAACTTTTGTGCCAGTTGATAGTACCTTACCACGTGGTTATCCCGAAGTAGGCGGAGCAGTAAAAGACATTATGGGGCATACCTTATTCTTGCTAATGTCTGCCCTGAAAACTGAAAATGTCACGGTTGTTTTAGATAGTTGTTTTTCTGGTGGCGCTACCAGAGAGTCGCGGGTACGTTCTCGCGATGGTGGTAAGAATGTGTTAGTTTCTGCTGATGAAAAAACCTTCCAACAAAAGTGGTTATCTCAGTTAAAAATGTCACCAGAAGAATTTGTTAGAGGCTATCGCACAGGCGTTGCTAAAGGTGTTGTGGTAGCTGCAACTGCACCGGATCAACTGGCAAGGGAATTAAATATTAATGGCTTTATATCGGGAATTTTTAGTTATTTACTCACCCATTATCTTTGGCAATCAGATAGTAATATTGAACAGGTATTTCAGAAGATTCTCCCAGAAATACCGAAACATTTTAATCAGATGCCTCGTTATGAAGTAAAACCGGGGACTAGCTATCAGCAGCAACCTTTGTATTTTGTTAATTCTCCTAATTCGACAGCACAGGCGGTGGTAACGCGAATTAGTGGAGATACTGCCAATTTGTGGTTAGGAGGAGTTGATTTGCGAAAGGTAAATGAGGGAACGGTTTTTACTGCGGTTAAGGGGACTGGACAAGTGAAAGTTTTGTCTCGCAATGGGGTAGTTGCACAGGCAAAAATTGAGAAAGCAGTAACAGAAGGAACGCCTTTGCGTTTGATAAGTTAAATTGGCATCGATACAATATTGTAGAGACGTTGTATACAACAAAATATTGTAGAGACGTTGTATACAACAAAATATTGTAGAGACGTTGTATACAACGTCTCTACAAGGAATCGGTGGCAATACTTCTCGGTTAAGTATTTTTTGCCTTTGTAGGGGCGAAGCATTCGGGCGACAATTTATCGGTTTAAACCCTATATTTTCTGTCCGAATGCTTCGCCCCTACCCTTAACCGAGCAGTATTGGAATCGGTGGTAACGCACCTTTAATTTCTGGAAATGTCTCATAGTAGTTTTTGTTTCTAAATGTTATGACTCAAGAAATGCGTCAAGAAATCGTTAAGTTAGCCAGAGAATTGCCTGATGAACTGTTGGCAGAAGCTTTGGTATTTTTACAGACTCTCACACAAGAAGCACAGAAAACTCAACCGGATAATTCGGCAACCATTGAACAGTCTGAATTTGACAAAGCAATGCAAATTTATAAACAAGGGAGTGAAAAGTATAAAAATGCGTTAAGGGAATTAGCTTAGTGAATGAACCGTTATGGATTTCTGAAGAAATTGTGCGAGTCATTCATCAGGATTAAATTCGGCAGCATGGTGGCAGTTTAGGGGTCAGGGATGAAAATCTTTTAGCTGCAAGTTTGGCTTTTGATCCCCCTAAATCCCCCTTAATAAGGGGGACTTTGAATTTCTGTTCCCCCCTTATTAAGGGGACTTTGAATTCCGGTTCCCCCCTTATTAAGGGGGGTTAGGGGGGATCAAAGCTGTAACTAACAACTTAAGTTATTAGCAGGATGATGTTAATGCTTGCTCAGGGTAATGGGTAAAAAATGAACAGAAAAACAAGTCAGAACAAATTGGTTTTTGCTTTTCTCAAGAGCGTTTCAGTATCAGGAATTATCCTTGTGGCGTTGTTATCGGAGTCGGTAATAGCCACCCCCAAACCCTCAGAAATTGGGTTTCTTCTGGGCATATCTAATAAGCAACCTACTGAATTCAAGAAACCTGATTTCTTACTACATCAAAACACCATCATTGCCCAAAATAACAGCAACTCAGAAGCGGATAGACTGTCGCAAGAGGGATATCAACTATTTCAGCAAGGAACAGCAGAATCATTACGAGCAGCATTGGAAAAGTGGGAAGCCGCCCGCCAACTCTATCGCGCGGCTGGGGATAAAGGAAAGGAAGCCTTAATGCTAATGGGTATGGGCAGAATTAATAGTGACCTGGGAGAAAAGCAGAAAGCCCTAGACTACTACAACCAAGCTTTACCTCTATATCGGGCAGTGGGGAACAGAGGGGGAGAAGCCACTACTCTCAACAATATTGGCAGTGTATACGACTCACTGGGAGAAAAGCAGAAAGCCCTAAACTACTACAACCAAGCTTTACCTCTATATCGGGCAGTGGGGAACAGAGGGGGAGAAGCCACTACTCTCAACAATATTGGCACTGTGTACAACTCACTAGGACAAAAGCAGAAATCCCTAGACTACTACAACCAAGCTTTACCTTTGTTACAGGCAGTGGGCGATCGCAGAACGGAAGCCACTACTCTCAACAATATTGGCAGTGTATACGATGACTTGGGAGAAAAGCAGAGAGCTTTAGACTACTACAACCAAGCTTTACCTCTATATCGGGCAGTGGGCGATCGCCGGGGAGAAGCCACTACTCTCGGCAGTATTGGCTTAGTGTACAACTCACTGGGAGAAAAACAGAAAGCTTTAGACTACTACAACCAAGCTTTACCTCTACATCGGGCAGTGGGCGATCGCTCAGGAGAAGCCTCTACTCTCCACAATATTGGCTTAGTGTACGACTCACTGGGAGAAAAGCAGAAAGCCCTAGACTACTACAACCAAGCTTTACCCCTATCACGGGCGGTGGGCGATCGCTCAGGAGAAGCCTCTACTCTCCACAATATTGGCTTAGTGTACAACTCACTGGGAGAAAAGCAGCAAGCCCTGGACTACTACAACCAAGCTTTACCCCTATCACGGGCGGTGGGCGATTGCGGGGGGGAAGCCGCTACTCTCAACAATATTGGCAGTGTGTACGACTCACTGGGAGAAAAGCAGCAAGCCCTGGACTACTACAACCAAGCTTTACCTTTGTTACGGGCAGTGGGCGATCGCACAGGAGAAGCCAAAACTCTCAACAATATTGGCTTAATGTACGACTCACTGGGAAAAAAGCAGCAAGCCCTTGACTACTACAACCAAGCTTTACCCCTATCACGGGCGGTGGGCGATCGCAGAACGGAAGCCATAACTCTCCACAATATAGGTCTAGTGTACAACTCACTGGGAGAAAAGCAGAAAGCCCTTGACTACTACAACCAAGCTTTACCCCTATCACGGGCGGTGGGCGATCGCACAGGAGAAGCCTCTACTCTCAACAATATTGGAGGTGTGTACTACTGAAACTGGATTGGGTGAAAATGTCAAAGGTGAAGGTTTGGTGGGCTTGACAAGAGGCTTTATGTATGCTGGGTCAAGGCGGGTGGTTGTCAGTTTGTGGAGTGTGAATGATGCGGCGACTTCGGAGTTAATGGCGAAATTTTATCAGAAGATTTTGCAAGGGGGAAAAAATCCGGTTCAGGCTTTGCGAGAGGCACAATTGGAAATGTGGAATTCTCAGGATCGGCGATCGCCTTATTATTGGGCTGCTTTTACTGTACAGGGTGATTGGCGGTGAGCGATCGCTATTTTCAGATTAATTATGACTTACGCACTGGCACTAAATATGGTGGAATGGTGCGTTACACTGGCGTTAACGCACCCTACAAATAGAGCTTTTTTTGGAGATGTCTTATGCGATCGCCAACCTACAAATTCGTCGGATCGATACCCAATTCTCGTAACTTCTGAGCCATCCGTTCGGCTCGTTGCTGTTCCTGTTCCTTAAGCTGGCGTTCTTGCTCTACAGCTTCTTCTGGTGCAGGGATTAATTCTCCTTCTCGTGTAAACAAGCGCAGCATTGACTCATGAATCCCTAACCACAATCCTAACTGCTCGCTCCACAACCACCCTTGTTCGTTTGGGACGAGTTCTTGATATCGTCCATCAACCAGATGAAACCCTTTGAATTCAAGCGTTTTAGGGTCAAACCAAAAATAATCGGGTGTCCGAAACGTATCCTGGTACAGCTGCTTCTTCAAACCCCGATCGATCTTTGCTGTTTTGGGAGAAAGCACCTCTACAATTACATTGGGATACTTGCCATCTTCTTCCCAAACTACCCAACTTTTGCGTGATTTGCGATCGGTCCCTAAAACCACGAAAAAGTCGGGACCCCGGAAGTTCTCTGATTTGCGTTGACGGGGACTATAATAAATTGTCAGATTACCAAAGGCATAAAAGTCTTGCCTGTCGCGCCATAACCACTCCAGGCATTGAATTAACAATATTAACTGTCGTAAATGCAGTTCGTTTTCCAAGGGTGGTTCATCACTGAGCAAGTCACCTGGAGGAAATATAACATCCTCTAGGACATCAGCTTCGAGATCGTCATTTAAGATTTCTAAGTCTTTGGCAACAGTCATGACTAGAGATAGTTGAGCAATCCTGCCCTCAGTTTAGCTGGAATTTTTGGGTTGTGCGATCGCTTTATTTTTGGGTGGCGTTTACAGTGCAGGTAAATTACTGTAGGGGCGAAGCATTTGGGCGATAATTTATGCAACCAACAAAAGATTTTTTTACCCAAATGCTTCGCCCTGTCTTGGTGGGAAATTGTAGATATAGCTTATCTGTGGGGCTGGGCGAAGCATTCGGATTGTTATATTTTGGTTGGGTTTCATAAATTGTCGCCCGAATGCTTCGCCCCTACAAAATTTCGATATTTCAATATTTCGATATATTCGATATAAGTTTTATCCGCGACTTGCTAGGTTTATGCGATCGCTCAACTGCCGCAAAGTTTGTGCCATACTCGGATCGCTATCTCGCAATTGGGCAATTTTGTCACAACTATACATCACTGTTGTATGATCTTTTCCTCCAAATTCTTCGCCAATTCGAGGTAAACTCAAATCAGTATGTTGGCGCATTAAATACATTCCAATTTGTCTGGCTACGCTAATTTCCCTTCTGCGAGAATTGCCTTTTAAATCCTCAATTGGCACATTAAAAGCATCAGCAATTACCAACAAAACTGCTTCTGGAGTTACCATTACTTTCTCAGTTGGTGGATTTAAAATTGGCGCAATATTTTCCACTGTCATGGGTAATCCAGAAATTGACATATAAGCCACAGCCCGAATTAATGCACCCTCTAATTCGCGAATGTTAGAAGTGTAATTACTAGCAATATATTCAATTACATCACGAGGCAGCCGCATATTTTCATATTCGGCTTTCTTTTGCAAAATTGCCATCCTCGTTTCTAAATCCGGTGGTTGAATATCAGCAATTAAGCCCATCGAAAAGCGGGAACAAAGCCGTTCTTGTAAACGGGGGATTTGGTTTGGGGGGCGATCGGACGCTAGAACCACCTGTTTACCAGCTTCGTGTAAAGTATTAAAAGTATGAAAAAACTCTTCTTGCGTGTATTCCTTACCTTCAATAAATTGAATATCATCAACCAAAATTACATCAGCAGCCCGATAATGTTCCCGAAAACTCTGCATACTATCTTTACGAATCGCTGCAATTAAATCATTAGTAAATTGCTCAGTGGAAACGTAAAATATTTTAGAATCAGGGGCAATTTCTAAACGGTAATGACCGATCGCTTGCATTAAATGAGTTTTTCCTAACCCAACTCCACCACAAAGAAATAAAGGATTAAACTCTCTTCCCGGAGATTCCGCAACGGCTAAAGATGCGGCGTGCGCCATACGATTATTTGGCCCAACTACAAACCGAGAAAAAACGTGCTTAGGATTAAGTGTACTTGGTTTTGGTCGATGTCTCTCCAGATTTTCCGAAGTTTTCGCCTGATCTGGTAAAGGCCAAAAAATTTGTGTGTCAGCATTAGGAGAAGTTTCCTCACCTTGGTCAACAGTGAAGTAAATTTCTACTGGATGACCTAAAATTTCCTGTACCACATCTGCGATCGTCTTGATATAGTACTTCTGAAGCCAATTCCGCGCAAATGGATTAGGTGTCCGAATCACCAAACAATTATTTTCCAGCTGTTCAGCCGCTGCGGTTTTAATCCAAGTTTCAAAAGTGGGGCGGCTTAATTGTACCTGCAACCGTTCCAATACTTGACTCCAGAGACTCTCAAGACGAACGTCCACAAACTTTTCCCCTAGTGCTAACAGGCAAAAATCAATTATGCCATCAGCTTAACAACTCTACAGTTGTAGAGCTAAACTAAGCAACGTTAACTGAGATCTTGCAGCAATGGAATGGAGTTTCTACCTCCTTTCACCTCGTTCCCCGGTTGAACCGGGGAACGAGAAATAGAGGCTCCGCTCAGGAGTGCAAGATCTCAGTTAATCGTTGTTCGTGCAAGATAAGATTAGATGCTTGATTTGACAAAACCATGATATTGGTCAATTTTCCGGGAAGAAAACTAACTATTGAGCGAGTGTTGCTAGTGCTAGCAGCTGGGATAGCATTTTTATCAGGCTGTTCTCAACCTTCCGCTTTAAAAAGAGAAAGTGATCCACCAGACAATCAAAACCAAAACTCTCCCCTTCCAGTTTCCCAAACAAATTCCAGAACTTCTAACTTTATTGTAGAAGCGGTGGAAAAAGTTGGCCCAGCAGTGGTAAGAATTGACTCTTCCCGCAGCGTTAGGAGAGATATAGCTGAAGGATACGGAGATCCATTTTCTCGCAGATTTTTCGGCGCACCTCCACCTTCTCCCAGAGTACGACAAGGAACTGGATCTGGTTTTTTGATTAATGCTGAAGGACAAGTTCTGACTAATGCTCATGTGATTGATGGTGCGGATACAGTTAAGGTAACGCTTAGTGATGGTCGTAGTTTTGCAGGTAAAGTTTTAGGTGAAGACAAAGTAACTGATATTGCAGTAGTAAAAATTAATGCTAATAAGTTGCCTACGGTTGCTTTAGGTAATTCGGAAAGGTTACAACCAGGAGAATGGGCGATCGCAATTGGCAATCCTCTAGGTTTAGATAAAACTGTTACTGTGGGTGTAATTAGTGCTACTGATAGAAGCAGTTCTCAAGTAGGTGTTCCTGACAAACGCATTGGTTTTATTCAAACAGATGCAGCTATTAATCCAGGTAATTCTGGAGGGCCTTTGTTAAACTCTCGTGGTGAGGTAATTGGCATTAATACAGCAATTATTGGAGGTGCTCAAGGTTTAGGTTTTGCAATTCCAATTAATCGAGCCCAACAAATCGCGCAACAATTAATTACTAAAGGAAAAGTCGATCATCCTTTCATCGGTGTACAAATGGTAAGTTTAACTCCTGAAGTTAAAGAAAGGTTGAAAGCTGCTAGCAATGGCGAAATTAATATTACTGCCGATCGAGGAGTTTTAGTTGTTCGCACTGTACGCAATTCTCCCGCAACTAAGGCAGGAATTAAACCTGGAGATATAATTCAAAAAGTTGGCGATCGCACCGTCACCAAATCCGACCAAGTACAGGACGAAATTGAGAAATACAAGGTTGGCGATCGTTTACCCATCCAAGTCCAACGCGACAACAAAACCGAAAATTTACAAGTCCAACTTGGCACTCTCCCCACTACCGCAACAATGAATGAAGAACCTTAAACTAGTAGTTAGTTACTATATTACTTGCAGTTTGCATTAATCCCAAATCTGGAATCACCATGTCTGAAATTTTGCAAATCTCCCAACTTGGTAATCCCATCTTACGCCAACAAGCCCAACCTATTCACGATGTTCATGATGAACGAATTCAAAAACTAATTGATGATTTGATCGATACTGCTGTTGCTCAAAACGGCGTTGGGATAGCTGCACCCCAAGTAGCGCGATCGTATCGTCTATTTATTGTTGCGTCTCGTCCTACTCTCAGATATCCCAACGCCCCCTCAATATCCCCAACAGCAATGATTAATCCCCGGATCATTGGACATTCAACAGAGGTAGTAAAAGATTGGGAAGGTTGTTTAAGCGTTCCGGGAATTCGCGGTTTAGTTCCCAGATATCAGACAATTGAAGTTGAATATACCACCAGAGATGGCAAATTAGAAAAACAAGAATTAACCGATTTCGTCGCCAGAATTTTCCAACATGAATACGATCATTTAGAAGGTATGGTATTTTTAGATCGTCTAGAAACCACCAAAGATATCATCACCGAACAAGAATACCAAAAAATCATTATCTAACCGTAGGGTGCGTTACACTGCGTTAACGCACCAATTAACTACATTCTTTCCAACACTTGAATCCCCAACAAAGACAATCCCAACTTAAGAGTTCTAGCAGTAATATCGCAAAGAATTAACCGAGAACTTCTTTGCGGTTCTTCTGCTTTCAAAACCTCACATTCTTCATAAAACTTGTTAAATTTTTTGCTCAGTTCATACAAGTACTCACAAAGACGATTAGGTAACAAGTCTTGCTCGATATTTTTGAGAACTTCGCTAAGTTGTAGCAAATGTTTTGCTAATACCAACTCCTCATCTTCTTGTAATAACACTTTAGCATCTTTTTCCAGTTGCTCAAAGTCTATATTACCCTTACGTCCAATGCTACAAATCCGCGCATAAACGTAAAGTAAATAAGGTGCCGTATTCCCTTGAAGAGAAAGCATTTTATCGAAACTGAAGACATAATTGCTATTACGATTTTGGCTTAAGTCAGCATATTTAACCGCACTAATACCAATTACTTGAGCAACATTAGCAATAAACTCTTCAGATTCTTGGCGATTTTCATCTTTCAGTCTAGATTCTAAATCTGCACGGGCGCGATCGATCGCCTCATCCAACAAATCTTTTAACCGTACAGTTTCCCCAGAACGAGTTTTTAACTTCTTATTATCTTCACCAAGTACCAAACCAAAAGGAACATGAACCAATTCTACAGTATCAGGAATCCAACCAGCCCGTTTTGCCACTTGAAAAACTTGTGTAAAATGATTTGCTTGTCCTGCATCAGTAACATAAATAATCCTTTCAGCACGATCCTGAAAAATCCGATAACGCAGCGCCGCTAAATCAGTAGTTGCGTAGTTATAACCTCCCCCAGATTTTTGCACAATCAAAGGCAAAGGTTGACCTTCTTTGTTACTAAATCCTTCGAGGAAAACACACTGAGCACCAGCATCTTCTTCCAGTAATCCTGTCTTTGCTAAATCCTCAACAACATCTGGTAACAAAGGATTATAAAAAGACTCTCCCCTTTCCGTTAGTTTAACATCCAGCAAATTGTAAATTACTTGAAATTCCCGCCGAGATTGTTCGCAAAGTAACTGCCATGCGCGACGCGAATCTTCCGCACCAGACTGGAGTTTTACAACTTCTTCTCTCGCCGTTTCTTGGAAATTTTCATCCTCATCAAACCGCTTTTTAGCCTTACGGTAGAATTCGACTAAATTCCCTAAATCAACTGCATTAGCAGTAGTCAATGCTTCTGGGCAAACTTCTCTCAAATAAGCAATCAACATTCCAAATTGAGTTCCCCAATCTCCCAGATGATTAAGTCGGAGAACATCTTCTCCTTGAAATTCTAAAATCCGGGCAATACAATCACCAATAATAGTTGAACGTAAATGCCCAACGTGCATTTCTTTAGCAATATTAGGACTGGAAAAATCAACAATTACTCGTTGAGGATTTTTCGCTGGAGAAATTCCTAACCCAGGATCTGTTTGAATTGCATTTATTTGCCCTTCTAAATATTCTGGTTTAACTGTCAAGTTAATAAAACCAGGCCCAGCTATTTCGGGAGTCAGACAAATTTCTGCTATTTCAAGATGCTGAGTAATTTTTTCTGCGATCGTCCTTGGTGCTTGTTTCAACTGCTTGGAAAGTCCCAAAGCAGCATTAGATTGATAATCACCAAATTTCGGATTGCTAGCAGCTACTAACATCGGATCTACTTCAGCATAATCCGAGCCAAAAGCTGCAATCAAGGCTTGCTGAAACTGCGTTTTTAGTTGTTCAATAGTGGAATTCATGAGAGTCTTTGCTACAAAATAAGCAGCTTGTCTTTTAATTCATGGTATTCATATCCAGCTTCATACTCACATCTAACCAAGTAGAACGAGTAATCGGTGCGCTGGTGGAGATATAGTCTATCCCAGTTTCGGCTACTGCACGGATAGTTTCCAAGGTAATATTGCCTGACGCTTCAATTTTGATTCGATGATTACACTGACGGATAATCTCTACCGCTTGGTACATCATTTCTATTGGCATATTATCCAACATGATAATATCTGCGCCATGTTCTAGAGCTTCTTTGATTTGATTAATGTTTTCCGTTTCCACTTCGATTGTCAGTGGAAAAGGCATTTGAGCACGGATCCGGGCGATCGCATTTGCAATTCCACCAGCCGCCTGAATATGATTGTCCTTAATCATCACCGCATCATCCAAACCCATGCGATGATTCACCGCCCCCCCAAGTTGCGAGGCGTACTTTTCCAATAATCGCAAACCTGGCCTAGTTTTGCGAGTATCGACTAATTTCACAGGTAAATCTGCAATTTTATCTACATACTGCCGAGTCAGAGTCGCAATCCCACTCAAGTGCATAACTATATTTAAAGCCACCCGTTCTCCCATCAACAAGGCATCAGCAGGGCCATGTATCCGCGCAATCACGTCCCTTTTCTCGCACCAAGTTCCCTCCGCAACTATTGGCACAAAGCGCACTTGCTGACTCATAAACTGAAAAACCCTAGAAGCAATGGGTAATCCAGCGATGATACCTGCTTCTTTAGCAATCCACTCTGCCCTACCCACTCGCACCTGACCTGATAATAGGCTTTGCGTAGTGCGATCGCCTCGACCCAAATCCTCCAACAACCAATTCTGAAGGATAGAATCCAAAACCAACCAAGATGGCAAAACAGCAGTAGAACTAACCACTTAAATTTTTCCTCTTTAACTTTAACTCTTCTAGAGTTAACTTAACTCAAAACCCTTTCCAAAAGCGACTTTTGAACCTGCCAAAAAAAGTTTAGAAAAAGTGTTGACAAAGCCGAATAGGATTGATACATTAGTAAAGCGGTCGAGAGAAAGCCCAGCGCAAGCGAAGCACTCCAAGACGCGCCCGAACCTAGAAAAAAGTATAGTTTGAAAGCCAAAAAAAGCCAAGCTCGTCAAAGAAATTTATAAAGTTTCTC